>NZ_JBZAYE010000185.1:0-12128 GCF_058244205.1 Variovorax sp. 20P10.2.4 | reverse complement strand
GGCAGCGGCGTCGACGACGCGCGGCGCTGGCTCGAGTTCTCGGTGGCCGACCTCGGCAGCGGCATCGGCGAGGAGGTCGCCGCGCGCCTGTTCACACCCTTCTTCACCACCCGCGCCGATGGCATGGGGCTCGGCCTGAGCCTGTGCCGCACCGTGGTCGAGCAGCATGGCGGCGCGCTGATGTTCGAACCGAATCGGCCGCGCGGCACCGTGTTCCGGTTTACCCTCCCGGCCGCGGCCTGACGCCGTCGCCCCCGCTACCTTTTCGATTTCCTTCCCGACCGATATGCAACCGCTGATCGATGGCCTGATCTTCATCGTCGACGACGACGCCAGCGTGCGCGAGGCGCTGGCCTGGCTGCTGCGTTCGCGCCGGCTCGCGAGCGAGCACTACGGCAGCGCCGAGGCCTTCGAGCAGCGCCTGGCCGAAGGCCCGCTGCCCGAGCAGCCGCTGTGCCTGCTGCTCGACGTGCGCATGCCCGGCACCAGCGGGCTGGTGCTGTTCGACCGGCTGGTCGAGCGCGGCCTGCTCACGGCCCTGCCCGTGATCTTCCTGACCGGCCATGCCGACGTGCCGACCGCGGTCGACGCGGTCAAGCGCGGCGCCTTCGACTTCTGCGAGAAGCCCTTTTCCGACAACGCGCTGGTCGACCGCATCGAGCAGGCGCTGCTGCTGTCGCAGGATGCGCTCGAGGCGCGGCGCGCGCGCCGCGGGCTGTCCGACCGCATCGCCGAGCTCACCGAGCGCGAGCGCGACGTGATGCGGCTGGTGATCGAGGGGCTGCCGAACAAGCTGATCGCCGACCAGCTCGCGATCAGCGTGCGCACGGTGGAGGTCCATCGCGCGCGCGTGTTCGACAAGATGGAAGTGAAGTCGGCGGTCGAGCTCGCGAACAAGCTGCGCGGGCTCTGAGCCGCGCGTAAAAAAGCCCTCCGCGAGGGGAGGGCGGGCGATGCGATGACCGGGCCGGTGCTCAGGCCTTCTCGGCCACGAACAGTTCGACGCGGCGGTTCTGCGCGCGCCCGGCCACGGTGCCGTTGTCGGCCACCGGCTCGCGCGAGCCGCGGCCGTCGGTGGTGATGGCGGTGGTCGACACGCCGCGGCCCACCAGGTGGTTGCGCACGCTGTCGGCGCGGCTCACCGAGAGGCGCTCGTTGCCTTCCTCGCTGCCGGTGTTGTCGGTGTGGCCGATCACGCGCACGCTGGCGGCGGTGGCGCTCTTCAGGCCGTCGGCGACCTTGTCGAGTACCTGCGCGAGGTTGCGCTTCACGTTGGCGCGGCCGGTGTCGAACGACAGCTCGTTCGGGATCACGAGGTGCAGCTGGTTGTCGGCCGTCTGCTCGATCACCACGCCGGTGCCCTTGGTGGCGGTTTCCAGGTCGGTCTTCAACGTGGCCAGCCGCGCGGTCCAGCTGTTGCCGGCGGGGGCTTCGGTCTTGGCGGCGGGCGCGGCCCCGTCGGCCGGTGGCGTGGACGACTGCGAAGCGCAACCGGCGACGAACAACAGCACGGCCGCGGCCGCGCTCGAAACAACGAGCTTCCTCATGAATATTCCCTCGGGTGAACCATTGGACAAGACGTGGATATGGGTGCCGGTGGTCCGGCACGCCTGCCTTCCCTGCGGGTGATCGGCCGCCTCGGCGGCCGATCGGTGGTCAGCCGCGCGGTCCGCGCTCGCCGACGTAGATCTCGACGCGGCGGTTTTGCGCCCGGCCCGCGTCGCTGTTGTTGTCGGCGATCGGCTCGTGCGAGCCGCGGCCCTCGATGCGGAAGATAGCCGCGTTCACGCCGCGCGCCACCAGGTAGTCGCGCGTGCTCGCGGCACGGTCGACCGACAGCGGGTTGTTGATGGCGTCGGAGCCGGTGCTGTCGGTGTGGCCGATGATGCGCACCTCGGCGGCCGGGTTGTTGCGCAGGCCGCTGGCGAACTGGTCGAGCACCGGCGCGAAGTTGGGCTTGATGTTCGAACGGCCCACGTCGAAGGAGACGTCGCTCGGGATCGCGAGCTTGAGCTCGTTGTTGGGGGTTTGCGTGACGGCCACGCCGGTGCCCTGCGTGGCGGCTTCCATCTGGCGCTTCTGCGCTTCCATGCGCTGCGACCACAGGTAGCCGCCGAGCGCGCCGGCCGCCGCGCCGACCACGGCACCGGTGCCGATCGCCCCGCGGTTGCCGCCGGTGGCCGAGCCGATGACGGCGCCGCCCAGGGCGCCAGCGCCCGCGCCGATGGCGGTGTTGCGCTGCGTGTCGGACATGCCGCCGCCTGCGCAGCCCGCGAGAACGATGGCGAGCGAGGTGGTGGCGAGTACGAGTTTCTTCATGGCGATCCCTTTCGAGGTTGATTCAAAGCGGGCACAGCTTAGCCTTGCGGCGGCTGAGATGGTACGGCTTCCGAGGCCTCTCTGAAACACCGAAAGCCGTGATAGAGCCCGTGATTGCTCGATCGGTTGCTACCAAAGTAATAGCCGGAAGGGCGTTCTCCGACAGTGCGCGTCGACCCGGGACTGCACGAGCAATTCACGGATGCGGCGGCGGGTCTTGTTCGTCCTTCGCGTCCCTCGCCCCGGGCTCGTCCTCCTCGTGCAACTCGCCCTTCTTGCGGCCCGAGAACATGGTCCACCAGACGATGCCGATGAACAGGAGTCCGGCCGCGAGGGCTTCAAGCAAAATCAAACCCATGAGAAATGGACTCCAGTGGCTGGTTGGGCTCGCGATCGTAGCAACGCTGGCCGGCTGCTCCGTCGGGCCGCGCGTGCCCGACACCCCCGCCCGCCCCCCCGTCGTGCAGCCGCCGCGCGACCTCGGCCCCCTCACCGGATCGATGGCCCATCCCAAGAGCCGCTGGGTGCCCGTCGGCTGGGCCGAGCTGCCGGGCTTCGGCGAGGACCCGCTGCACGAAGCCTGGATCGCGCTGGTGGCGAACTGCTCGCGGCCCAACGCCGCCTTCGCGCCGCTGTGCCGCGAGGTGCGCCAGCTCGCGATCGCGACCCTCGACGAGCAGCGCCAGTGGATGACCCAGCGGCTGCAGCCCTACCGCGTCGAGTCGCTCGCCGGTTCGAGCGAGGGCAAGCTCACCAGCTACTACGAGCCGGTGTACGAGGCCTCGCGCGTGCCGACCGCGCAGTTCAACGTGCCGCTCTATCAGGTGCCCGCGGGCTTCGTGCCGCGCCGTCCCTGGTACACGCGCCAGGAGATCGAGACCCTGCCCGAGGCCCAGGCCGCGCTGCGCGGGCGCGAGATCGCCTGGATGGCCGACCCCATCGACGCGCTGATGCTGCACATCCAGGGCTCGGGCCGGCTGCGCCTGACCGAGCCCGACGGCTCGCAGCGCACCGTGCGCATGGCCTTCGCCGGCACCAACGAGCAGCCCTACCGCAGCGTGCAGCAGTGGCTGATGTCGCAGGGCGTGAGCCGGGTCAGCCGCTGGCCCGACGACACCAAGGCCTGGGTGGCGCAGAACCCGCAGCGCGTGTCGCAGCTGCTGTGGAGCAACCCGCGCTACGTATTCTTCCGCGAGGAGGACCTGAACGAGGTCGACGCCGCCTTCGGCCCGCGCGGCGCCCAGGGCGTGCCGCTGACCGCGGGCCGCTCGATCGCGGTCGACCGCGAGAGCATCCCCTACGGCACGCCGGTGTGGCTGGCCTCGGCCGGCCCGTCGGCGCAGCTGCAGAAGCTGGTGGTGGCGCAGGACACCGGCAGCGCCATCGTCGGCGCGGTGCGCGCCGACTACTTCGCGGGCACCGGCGCCGATGCCGGGCGCTTCGCGGCGAGCATGAACCAGTCGCTGCGCCTGTGGGCGCTGTGGCCGAAGCAGCTGCCGCCGCCTTGAATCCGGCTCGAATCCACCCGGGGGCTCGCAGCCCCCTTTTTTTCGTCCTGCTTGGCGCCGCCACATGGCGGCATCGTGACAACCTTAAAAACGCCTATCGATTGAACCTGACCGGAGGCTGAGTAATTCACGGGACTGTCATTCGTTCTGCCTAACTTCGCGGGCTGGTTACTTTTCCAACCCACGAGAAAGACAGCGCGCATGACCGCACCTACCCGCGACGACCCTTCGTACGATCTCGACGACGTCGGCACCAATCCCAGCAAGAACCCGTCGTTCAACGACCTGATCGCTTCGCGCCTGAGCCGCCGCCATCTGTTCGGCCTGGGCGTCGGCACCGCCGGCACCGCGCTGCTGCAGGCCTGCGGCGGTGGTGGCAGCAATGGTGGGTTCCTGCCCATCGTCCCGCCCCCGCCCGCGCCGGCCCCCCCGCCGCCCGCGCCCCCGGCACCGCTGAAGCTCAACTTCAACCCCGTGGCCAAGAGCCTGGCCGACGTGGTCACCGTGCCCGCCGGCTACACCGCCAGCGTGCTCTTCCGCCTGGGCGACCCGATCGCCGCCGGCGTGGCCGCGTACAAGAACGACGGCACCGACGATCCGGCCACCTACGACCGCCGCGCCGGCGACCACCACGACGGCATGACCTTCTTCGGCATGAACGGCTCGAACAAGTGGGACGCCGCCAATGCGACGCGCGGCCTGCTGGTGATGAACCATGAAGCGATCACGCCGCTGTTCCTGCATCCCAATGGCCAGACCGTGGTCGGCGGCGTGCGCACGGTGGCCGACGAGGTCAAGCGCGAGTTCTACCTGCACGGCGTGAGCGTGATCGAGGTCGTGAAGAACGGCAACGCCTGGAGCTACAAGCAGGACTCGAGCTTCAACCGCCGCGTCCACACGCTGACCGAGATGACGTTCTCGGGCCCGGCCGCCAAGACCGACTACCTGAAGACCAAGTTCTCGACCGACGGCAGCAAGACCCGCGGCACGGTCAACAACTGCGCCAACGGCACCACGCCGTGGGGCACCTACCTGACCTGCGAAGAGAACTGGGCCGGCTATTTCCGCCGCGACGCGAGCACCGACGAGGCGAACCGCAGCCTCAAGGAGCGCAAGTCGTTCAGCCGCTACGGCGTCTCCGGCACCGGCCGCGAACTCTGGGCCACCGTCACGCCCGACACCGCCGACAACCAGTACGGCCGCTGGAACACCGAGTTGCTTGGCGCCAGCGCCACCGTCGACTACCGCAACGGCCACAACACCTACGGCTGGGTGGTCGAGATCGACCCCTTCAACCCCTCGAGCACGCCGAAGAAGCGCACCGCGCTCGGCCGCTTCGGCCACGAAGGTGCCTGCCTCGGCCCAGTCGTCGTTGGCAAGCCGCTGGTCTGGTACATGGGCGACGACTCGCGCAACGAGTACATCTACAAGTTCGTCTCGACCAAGAACTGGGATGCGGCCGACGCCGGTGGCGGCCTGGCCGCCGGCGACAAGTACATGGACGACGGCCGCCTCTACGTGGCGCGCTTCGATGCCGACGGCACCGGCAAGTGGCTCGAGCTCAAGCTCGGTGTCAACGGCATCACCTCGAGCAACACCAACTACGCCTTCGCCGACGCGGCCGACGTGCTGATCAACGCGCGCCTGGCCGCCGATTCGGCCGGCGCGACCAAGATGGACCGTCCCGAGTGGACCGCCGTGAACCCGAAGAACGGCGACGTCTACGTGACGCTGACCAACACCAACGCGAGCTCGCGTCCGATCGGCAGCACCGATGGCGCCAACCCGCGCTTCTACAACGACAAGAAGAACAACGAGACGACGAACCAGATCGGCAACCCGAACGGCCACATCGTGCGTTTCGCGGACGACAACGCCGACCCGGCCGCGCTGAGCTTCAAGTGGGACGTCTACCTGTTCGGCGCGCGCTCCACCGCCGCGGTCGACGTCAACGTGTCGCAGCTCTCGGCCGACAACGACTTCTCGAGCCCCGACGGCATGTGGTTCAGCCACGCCGCCCCGGGCCTGCTGTGGCTGCAGACCGACGACGGTGCCTACACCGACATCACCAACTGCATGCTGCTGGCGGCGCTGCCCGGCAAGCTCGGCGACGGCGGTGCGAAGGTGATCACCAACACCGACGGCACGAAGACGCTGACGCAGAACACCTTCGTGGGCAAGGCACCCGGTACCGACGGCCTGCGTCGTTTCCTGGTGGGACCGAAGGACTGCGAACTGACCGGCATCGCCGAGTCGGGTGACGGCCGTGCGCTGTTCGTGAACATCCAGCATCCGGGCGAGACACCGCCCGCCACCGGCACCACCGACCCGAGCAAGTACGGCAGCCACTGGCCGCAAGGCGGCAATGCCCGCCCGCGCTCGGCCACGCTGGTGATCACGAAGGACGACGGCGGCCTGATCGGCCTCTGAAACCCCGTACCGCGGACCGGCCTCGCCGGTCCGCGGATGGGGCTCCCGAGTGGGAGTGACACGCGGATGTCGTCACATCTGCGTGCGCGGTGTCATGGCCTTGTCATGTGCGATGCACGTCGTCGTCACAGTAGTTAACTAAGGTTCGCGACTGACCGGCAGCGGAGAGAAACAGAGGCTGCACGGTCATCCCACGACACCCCACGACAACTCGGGAGAAATCCATGTCCGATTCCACCAAGGCGCAGTCCGGCGCCTCGCGCCGCCACGCCCTCAAGCTGCTGAGCGCAGCACCGATGCTGCCGCTCGGCGGCGTTGCCTTCCTGACCGCCTGCGGTGGCGGCGGAGGCGGCAACGGCTTCCTGCCCATCGTTCCTCCGGCACCCGCGCCTGCACCAGCACCGGCTCCGGCCGCGCAGTTCAAGTCCGCCGAATTCACCGGCATGGCCGCGCCCACGCTGGCCGACCCGGCCGCCATGGCCACCACCACGGTTGGCTCCACGCTCAAGATCTCGTTCGACAACGGCAGTTCGACCGAATACCGCCTCGCCTACCAGCCCTTCTTCCTGACTGGCGACCTCGTGCCGGACGGCAAGGGCGGCCGGATCCTGGCCGGCGGCTACTACGACATCAAGAACCAGCCGATCCTCGACAAGTCGGTGCCGATCAACACGCGCCAGTTCTATTCCGACAGCCCCGACGGCACCTCGCTGCTGACCGTGCCGAATGCCAAGGTCGACGGCGTCAAGGGCAAGCCGGTGTTCGCCGTGGTCCAGTTCGAATACACCACGCGCGACCTCGCCGGCGGCAACACCTACGGCACGCTGCCCTCGCCGATCGCGGTGCTCACGCTCGACCAGGACCAGACCACCGGCAAGCTCAGCCTGGTGAAGTACCACAACGTCGACATGTCGAGCGCGCACGGCCTGTGGATCACCTGCGGCGCGAGCCTCTCGCCCTGGGGTACCCACCTGTCGAGCGAGGAGTACGAGCCCGACGCGGCCAGCATCTCCACCAACACGATGTTCAAGGCCTACAGCAAGAACGTGTTCGGCGACGAGACCACGGCCAACCCCTACCACTACGGTCACCTGCCCGAAATCACCGTCAATGCCGACGGCACCGGCAGCGTGAAGAAGCACTACTGCCTGGGCCGCATCTCGCACGAGCTGATCCAGGTCATGCCCGACCAGCGCACCGCCATCATGGGCGACGACTACACCAACGGCGGCTTCTTCATGTTCGTGGCCGACAAGGAGAAGGACCTCTCGGCCGGCACGCTCTACGTCGCCAGGTACGACGCGGGCTATTCGATCGACCCGGCCGCCGCCGCCACGAAGATGTCGTGGATCAAGCTCGGCCACGCCACCAGCGCCGAGATCGAAGCCCTGGCCAACACGCTCAAGGCCTCTGACATCCTCGACGTGGTGTACGCCGTGCAGAACGGCAGCAACGACGCCACGCCGCTGACCCCGGCGACGCCGGTCGACGCCAGCTACACGCTGATGTACTGCGACGGCAAGGCCAACTGGGTCCGCCTGAAGCCGGGCATGGAGAAGGCCGCCGCCTTCCTCGAGACCCACCGCTACGCCAACCTCAAGGGCGCGAGCATGGCCTTCACCAAGATGGAAGGCACGACCGTCAACATCAAGGACAAGGTCGCCTATTCGGCACTGCAGAACATCCAGGACTCGATGGTCAGCGGCGGCAAGGGCTGGACCGCCGCCACCAACATCGCGCTGCCGAAGAAGCTCAGCGCGGGTGGCGTGATGGCCCACAACCTCGCGGGCGGCCAGAAGGACGGCGACGGCGCCGCGATCGTCAGCGAATGGGTGCCGACCCAGACCCGCGCGCTGATCGTGGGCGAGGACATCGCGTCCGACACGCTGGGCAACACCTCGAACCCGGACATCATCGGCAACCCCGACAACCTGAAGTTCTCCGAGAAGATGCGCACGCTGTTCATCGGCGAGGACAGCAGCAGCCACGTCAACAACTTCCTGTGGGCGTACAACATCGACACCAAGAAGCTGGCGCGCATCATGTCGATCCCCGCGGGCGGCGAGTCGACCGGTCTGCATGCCGTGGACGAGATCAACGGCTGGACCTACATCATGAGCAACTTCCAGCACCCGGGCGACTGGGGCGGCATCCACTCGAAGGTCCAGGCCACGCTCGATCCGTACGTGCGCGCGAACTACAAGGAACGCTACGCGGCGGCCGTCGGCTACCTCACGGCCGACCCGATCCAGCTGAAGCTCTCGAAGTAATCGGCCCCGCCGAAGAGATCAGGACGGCGCTGTCGGCAACGGCAGCGCCGTCTTGTATCGCACCTGCTTGAGCGCAAAGCTCGAGCGGATCTTCTCGATCCCCGGGATCGGCGTGAGCTGCTCGAGGATGAATTTCTCGAGCGCGGCCATGTCCGCCACCGCGATGCGGATCAGGTAGTCGCTGTCGCCGGTCATCAGGTAGCACTCCATCACCTCGTCGTGCTCGGCGATGCGCTGCTCGAAGTCGGCCAGCGACTGCTTGCTCTGCGTCGTGAGGCTGATCGAGATGAACACGTTGAGGCCGAGGCCCAGCGCCTTGGCGCTCGCGAGCGCCACGTAGCGGTCGATCACGCCCTCGGTCTCGAGCAGCTTCACGCGCGCGAGGCAGGGCGAGGGCGACAGGTGCACGCGGCGCGCGAGTTCCACGTTCGACAACGCGCCGTCGCGCTGCAGTTCGTCGAGGATGCGCAGGTCGATCGCGTCGAGTTGCATGAAATACTGTGATCTGAAGGATTGGCGGCATTTTATGCTGGTGAGCCGTCAAGCTGCGGGCTGCAGCAGTAGCCAATTCTTTTCATGGCGGCTTAAAGTGCCGACATGAACGCCCCGATTTCCGCCGACCAGATCCGTGCCCTGCTGCTCGACGAGGCAGCGCTGTCGCACGACCCCGATCCCGCCGAGACCGCCGAATGGCGCGAGTCCTTCCTCGCGCTGGCGCAGGTCCACGGGCCGCAGCGCGCGCGCCAGATGCTCGATGAACTCGCGCGGCTCGCGCGCCAGCAGCGCATCGGCTGGCAGCCGGAGCTGTCGACGCCGTACGTCAACACCATCGCGGCCGAGGACCAGCCCCCGTTCCCGGGCGACCTGGCCGTCGAGGAGAAGCTGGCCTCGCTGATGCGCTGGAACGCGCTCGCGATGGTGGCCAAGGCCAACCAGGCCTATGGCGAACTCGGCGGCCACATCGCGAGCTATGCGAGCGCGGCCGACCTGTTCGAGACCGGCTTCAACCATTTCTTCCATGCGCGCAGCGCGGCCCATGGTGGCGACCTCGTGTTCTTCCAGCCGCACAGTGCGCCGGGCGTCTATGCGCGCGCCTACCTCGAGGGGCGCCTGAGCGAAGGCGACCTCGCCCACTACCGCCAGGAACTCACCGCGCCCGCCTTCGTCGACGGCAGCGGCGCGCGCGGCCTGTGCAGCTATCCGCATCCCTACCTGATGCCGGACTTCTGGCAGTTCCCCACCGGCTCGATGGGCATCGGCCCGATCAGCTCGATCTACCACGCGCGCTTCATGCGCTACCTCTCCCACCGCAACCTGCTGAACTGCGAAGGCCGCAAGGTCTGGGGCGTGTTCGGCGACGGCGAGATGGACGAGCCCGAATCGATGAGCGCGCTGACCCTGGCCGCGCGCGAGAAGCTCGACAACCTCGTGTGGGTGGTCAACTGCAACCTGCAGCGCCTCGACGGCCCGGTGCGCGGCAACGGCCGCATCATCGACGAGCTCGAGAAGCTGTTCGCGGGCGCCGGCTGGAACGTGATCAAGCTGGTCTGGGGCAGCGACTGGGACGGCCTGTTCGCGCGCGACACCAGCGGTGCGCTGGCGCGCGCCTTCGCCGCCACCGTCGACGGCCAGATGCAGACCTTCGCGGCCAAGGACGGCCGCTTCAACCGCGACAACTTCTTCGGCCAGAACCCCGAGCTCGCGCGCCTGGCCGAGGGCATGACCGACGAGCAGATCGACCGCCTCAAGCGCGGCGGCCACGACCTCGTGAAGATCCATGCCGCCTATGCCGCGGCGGCCGCCCACAAGGGCCGGCCCACCGTGATCCTGGCCCACACCAAGAAGGGCTACGGCATGGGCAGCGCGGCCCAGGGCAAGATGACCACGCACTCGCACAAGAAGATGGGCGAGGTCGACCTGATCGAGTTCCGCGACCGCTTCGACCTGCCGCTGAGCGACGCGCAGGCCGCCGCGATGGACTTCTACCGCCCGGCCGAGGACAGCGCCGAGATGCGCTACCTGCGCCAGCACCGCGAGGCGCTCGGCGGCGCCATGCCGCGCCGCGAGACCGCCTGCGAACCCGTGGCCAAGCCCGAGATCGCGAACTACGCGCAGTTCGCGGTCGCGGCCGCCGGCAAGGAGATGAGCACCACCATGGCCTTCGTGCGCCTGCTGGGCAACCTGCTCAAGGACAAGGCGCTGGGCCCGCGCATCGTGCCGATCGTGGCCGACGAGGCGCGCACCTTCGGCATGGCGAACCTGTTCAAGCAGGTCGGCATCTATTCGAGCGTGGGCCAGCGCTACGCGCCCGAGGACATCGGCTCGGTGCTCAGCTACCGCGAGGCCACCGACGGCCAGATCCTCGAGGAAGGCATCAGCGAGGCCGGTGCCATCGCGAGCTGGACCGCGGCGGCCACCAGCTACAGCGTGCACGGCCTGGCGATGCTGCCGTTCTACATCTACTACTCGATGTTCGGCTTCCAGCGCGTGGGCGACGCGATCTGGGCCGCGGCCGACCAGCGCGCGCGCGGCTTCCTGCTCGGCGCCACCTCGGGGCGCACCACGCTCGGCGGCGAGGGCCTGCAGCACCAGGACGGCAGCAGCCACCTCGTGGCCGCGACCATTCCCAACTGCAAGGCCTACGACCCGGCCTACGCGGGCGAGATGGCCGTGATCGTCGACGCGGGCATCCGCGAGATGATGGTCGAGCAGCAGGACGTGTTCTATTACGTCACGCTGATGAACGAGAACTACGCGCAGCCCGACGTGCCCGCGGGCGCCGAGGCCGACATCCTGCGCGGCTGCTATCGCTTCGGCACCTACGCGCCGGCCTCGGGCAAGGCGAAGAAGAAGGTCACGCTGCTGGGTTCGGGCGCGATCCTCACCGAGGTCGTGAAGGCCGCGCAGCTGCTGGCCGACGAGGGCATCGAGGCCGAGGTGTTCAGCGTCACGAGCTGGAGCGAGCTCGCGCGCGACGGCCTGGCCTGCGAGCAGCGCGCCATCGCTGGCGAGGAGGCGGGCGAGGCCTTCGTCGCGCGCCAGCTCGGCCAGGGCAAGGCGCCGATCGTCGCCGCCACCGACTACGTGCGCGCCGTGCCCGAGAGCATCCGCGCCTTCCTGCCCGCGGGCCGCCGCTACCTCACGCTGGGCACCGACGGCTTCGGGCGCAGCGACACGCGCGCCGCCCTGCGCGGCTTCTTCGGCGTCGACGCGCAGAGCATCGCGAAGGCCGCGCGGCACGCGCTGGGCTGACCCGCCGCACCGGCCGGCCACGCCGAAAGTGGCCGGATCCGTGGGGTCGTTGTCGTTGCGGCCAATCGCGGCGCGCATGACACTGCCGGCATGCAAACGCCGCGCGCCATCGCCTGCACGATCTACCCCGATGTCCAGGTGCTGGACGTCACCGGTCCGCTGCAGGTGTTCGCCTCGGCCAATGTCGAGCTGCAGCGCCAGGGCCGCCCGGCCGGCTATTCGCTGCACCTGCTGGCCGACGCGGTGGGACCGGTGGCCTGCTCGGCCGGCTTCTCGCTGCTGGCCGAGGCCGCGCGCGAGGATGAGGACCCGGCGCGTTTCGACACCGTGCTCGTGCCCGGCGGCTGGG
>NZ_JBZAYE010000184.1:0-12133 GCF_058244205.1 Variovorax sp. 20P10.2.4 | reverse complement strand
TGCGTCTCGTCGCCGGTCCCGACATCTGGCAGCACGCGCTGCTGAGCCTGCAGCGCGTGGCCATCGGCCTCGCACTGGCGATCGTGTTCGGCGTGCCGCTGGGCGTGCTCACCGGGCTGTGGCGCGGCTTCGCGCAGGCCAGCACGCCGGTGTTCCAGTTTCTGCGCATGATCTCGCCGCTGTCGTGGATGCCGATCGCCGTGATGGTGCTCGGCGTGGGCGACCTGCCGGTGTATTTCCTGCTGGCCTTCGCGGCCGTGTGGCCGATCCTGCTCAACACCGCGGCCGGCGTGGCGCAACTCGACCCGCACTGGCTCACGCTCGCGCGCAGCCTGTCGGCCACGCGTCGCGAGACCGTGCTGCGCGTGATCCTGCCGGGCATCACCGCGCACCTGCTCACGGGCGTGCGGCTGGCCATCGGCATCATCTGGATCGTGCTGGTGCCGGCGGAGATGCTCGGTGTGTCGGCCGGGCTCGGGTACTTCATCCTCGACACGCGCGACCGGCTCGCGTATTCGGAGCTGATGGCGGTGATCGTGCTGATCGGGGCGATGGGGTATCTGCTCGATGGGTTGGCGCGGTGGCTGCATGCGCGGTGGACGCATGGGTGAGGGGCTTTGCGTGCCCGACCAGGATCGTTGACTCGGAGGCTTACGATGTATATACTTTTTGTATATACAAAGGAGGGCCCATGACCCATGCCCGTGTCTTCCAGTCAGGCAACAGCCAGGCGGTCCGCCTGCCGAGGGAATTTCGATTCGCCTCCGACCAGGTGGAGATTTTTCGCCGCGGCAACGAAGTCGTCCTGCGAGAGCTGCCGGCCAGCGCGGCGGCCATATTCGACGCACTCGCCGAAATGCCCGCGGACTTCATGGCGGACGGCCGCGGCGATGCCCCTCCCCAGGAACGGGACGGGTTCTAATGGCGATCCGCTACCTGCTCGACACCAACATCTGCATCTACATCGCCAAGCACAACCCGGCCAAGGTGCGAGCGCGTTTCGAGCAACTGCCCGCCGACGCGCTGGCCATGTCGGTCATCACGCTCGGCGAGCTTCAGCATGGGGCGGAAAAAAGCCAGGCCCGTTCGAAGGCCCTGGCCGCATTGCACCAACTGCAGAGCGTCATCCAGGTCATGCCGCTGACGGAGGCGGTCGGGCAGCACTATGGCGAGATTCGCAGCGACCTCGAGCGCAAGGGCCGGCCGATCGGCAACAACGATCTATGGATCGCCGCCCATGCGCGTGCCGAAGCGTGGGTCCTGGTCACCAACAACGAGCGCGAGTTCAGCCGCGTCGAAGGTCTGTCGGTCGAGAACTGGGCCTGATCTCCCCGAGGCTTCGACGATTCCGATGGATTGAATTCACTCCGGAGCGGCGACATGGATGAAGCGATGTGCAACCGCGAGCGCCTGCCTCTCTTCGCAATCCTGCTGTGGCTTTGCATCGCCCTCGGTTCGGCCAACGCGGCGCCGCCGACCTACCAGGATCTGCAGGCCGACCCGGGCGCTGTGCCGATGCAGCCAACCTGGCAATTGCGGCCGGTGAATGCATCGGCGCCGCCCTGGGAAGACATCTTCGCTTTCACCATCGGCATCGCCCCGGACCTGATCGAAAAGGCGCGTTGGCTGAGCCTGAATCCGGGCAGGAACAGCGAGCGCGCGCCCGCGCTGTTCGACGCCCTCGATGGGCGAGTGCTTTTCCTGTCACCGACGGCGCGCAGCTTCTGCGATGGCCGCTGGCAGGTCGCGTGGCTGGAGCGCATTGGCATCATCGGCATCGACACCGCGCTCCAGCCCGCGTTCAAGGTATGGCTGGTGGAGCAGAAGCCTGGCGGCGGTCAACGGACCACCGTGGGCATCGGGCGCATCGATGCGCAAGGGCAGTGGGCCGTGCCGCCCGTGCGTTGCGATGGCAAGGACACGACGTCCATCGACTCCCCCGCCGCTCTTTCCTACCTGATGCCCGACGAATCCAGGCCAGCGGCTTCCGACCTGCAGGTGGACACGGTCTACGCACAGCCCGGCTTGCGCGATGCCGCGGGGCAGTGGCGTACGCCGCCGCCGCCGCGTGACATCGCCACGGCGCAATGGATGGACTACCAGCGGCAGATGCCGACACCCGGCTCCACCGGCTCGGGCCTCATCGACGCGCGAGGCAGGATGGTGATCCCGTTCATCTTCGGCGGGCTGCCCGACGCGACGGCCCAGCGGCGCATCCGGCTCTGCACTGCCGTCGGGCTCGATCGCCAGCGCAACGCCAGCACGCCGCGCGCGTGCCGCTGGCAACGACTGCGCGGCAGCAACACCGACGCCGCACTGCGGCCGGCCAAGGACGCGGACACCGGCCGATGGGGCTACCGGAACGCACAGGGCCAATGGGCGATCGCGCCGCAGTTCCAGGAGGCGCGAGCGTTCCGTCATGGCTATGCCGTCGTCGCGGGCGCGTTCCCCCAGGACTGGCGGCCGCCCGGGTGGCAGGACGCGCGGCCGATCATCCGGCAGTTCCACCGCATGGGCCGTCATTGGGTGGCCGAAGCCCTGGTGCGCAACGCGTCCACCGCCGGCGCATGGGAGATACGCTACGGCCTGCTCGACGATGCGGGGCAATGGCTGGCCGCCGTGCCGCAGCCCACGCTGCACGTGACCGTGCCGTTTCCACCCGGTGGCCGCAGCAGCCACTATGCCGGGATGCTGGCGAGCCACCTGCCCAGGCTGCTGGGACGTGGCGTGCAGGTCGATCACGTGCCGCAAGCCACCGAGGCCGACTACCGCCGGCTGATGACGGAGGGCGGCAACGAGAAGGTCCTGCTCGCGGCACTGAGGCTGCCGCGCGGAGGGATCGAGGGCGTGCACCAGGGCCCGCCGATCGATGCGCTGATGCAGGCCCTTCGTCCCGTCACGCTGCTGGCGTCGCAGCCGCTGGTGCTGGCCATCGACAGCACGCGGGCCGACACGCTGGGCATTCACGACACGGACGACCTGCTCGCCTACGCGCGGGCCCACCCCGGCAGCCTGCGCATCGGCACGGGCGAAGACGGCTGGACCGGCCATCTCGCCTTCGGCCAGTTCCGCGCGCTGAGCGGCGTCGATGTGCAACGCGTGGTCTTCAAGGGCATGTACCCCGACTCGGACGTCATCACGAAGGCGCATGCGGTGGACCTGCTGTTCGCGCCCGTGAACGGCGTGGCGGTCGCGGTACGGCGCGGCCAGTTGCGCGTGCTCGGCACCACCGCCGACCCGGCGCGCCCGCAAAGCTTCGAGGGTGTGCCGTGGCCGACGCTGGCCTCGAGCGCGCCCCTGGCCGGCTACGCGACGTACGACCACTTCAGCCTCTGGGCACCGGCGAATTCGGATGCCGCGTCCAATCGCACCGTGCAGGAAGCCGTGGCCCAGGTGCTTGCCAGGCCCGAGGTGCGCAAGCAGCTGCAAGACATGCAGGTGGTCGGCGGCGGCGGTTCACCCGAGAGCTTGCTGGCGCTGGAGGACGAAGAGCGCGAACGCTGGCTGCGTGCGCTTTCCTCGTCGGGGCGTTGATCGCGCTGCCGGGTCTTCGGGCGTGACGGCCTCGACCGTCGCGCTCATTCCGTCGCGAACCACGCCAGCGCCATCGCCGGCAACGCGAACCCGATCCACGACGCCAGCGGCCATCCGCCCTTCGCATAGGCCCAGGCACCGAGTGCCGACCCCACCGCACCACCGAGGAAGAAGGTGGCCATGTAGAGCCCGTTGAGCCGCGAGCGCAGTTCGGCGCCGAGGCCGAAGATCGCGCGCTGCCCCAGGGTCATGTTGGCCGCCACGCCGAAGTCCAGCACCACCGCCGCGACCACCAGCAGGCCCAGCGACAGCGGCGATCCGCCATGGGTGAAGTGGGCCAGCAGGAAACTGCCCGCCACCGCGAGCATGGCGCCGATGGTCGCGCCGCGGCTCCAGCCGCGGTCGGCGGCGCGGCCGACCAATGGGGCGGCCACGGCGCCCGCCACGCCCACCAGCGCGAAGAGGGCGATCTCCGCCTGCGACAACCCGTAGGCGCTGCTCGCCAGCAGCAGCGGCGTGACGGTCCAGAACAGGCTGAACGACGCGAACAGGAAGGCGTGATAGAGCGCGCGCCGCTGCAGGACCCGCGTGGTGCGTGCGAGCCGCACCATCGATGCGAGCAACTCGCCATAGCGCAGCCGGTGCGACGGCGTGCGCGTCGGCAGCGCCAGCGCGAGGACCAGGGCCAGCACCAGCATCAGCGCCGAGGACAGCATGAACACCATGTGCCATGACGACAGCTGTGCGACGAAGCTCGCCGCCGGTCGCGCCCCCATGATGCCCAGCATCAGCCCGCTCATCACGCTGCCGACGGCACGCCCGCGCCGGGCCTCGGGCACCAGGTGGGTGACGTAGGGCACCAGCACCTGGACCGCCACGGTGCCGAGCCCGATGAACAGCGCCGCCGCCAGGAAGGGCAGCGGATGCGTGGACAGGCCCGTGGCCAGCAGCGACAACGCATCGATGCACAGCAGGACCAGCACCAGCAGCCGGTTTTCGACCAGGTCGCCGAGCGGGACGATGAACAGCAGGCCCAGTCCGTAGCCGAGCTGCGTCAGCGTGACGATCAGGCCGGTGGCGGCGGGCGACAGCCCGAGCGCGGCGCTGATCAGTCCGGCCAGCGGCTGCGCGTAGTAGAGGTTCGCCGCGGCCAGGCCGCAGGCCGTGGCCACCAGCGGCACCAGCCAGGCATGGGGTTGCGCGGCGGTGGCGCGTGGCGTCGCCGTGTTCGTGGAGGTCGTCATGGGGAGCGTGAGAGCGTGGAAGAAAGGAGGGTGCCAAATAAGGAAATGTTCATGTCCCAAATCGGCAAAAAAAAGATCAGCCGAAGGTCAGTCGAAGATGTGCATCGCGGCCTCGGCGACCGCCAACATCTCCTTCTTGCTGCGGCCCGTGGTGCCGACCACGCGCATGCCCTGGAGCACGCACAGCACGAGGCGCGCGGCGGTCCTGTCGTCGAGGGCGGTGGCGATGGAGCCGTCGTCCTTGCCCTGCCGGATCAGTTCCTCGAGCAGGGCCTCGTTCCGGTCGAGCGAACGCTTGACGCGCTGCGCGACCTCGTCGTCGAGCGTGGCCAGTTCGGTGGCCGTGCCGACCACCAGGCAGCCGCGCTCGCCCTCGACGCCATGCGACGAGCCCGCGAAGAAGCCGAGCACGTTGAGCAGCCGCTCGCGGCCCGTGGCGCCGCGCTCGACCTGGGCCCGGATCAGCGGATCGCGCCTCTCCTTGTAGCGGTCGAAGGCCGCGAGAAAGATGCCGCGCTTGTCCTTGAAGGCCTTGTAGACGCTGCCCGAGGTCAGCGCCATCGCGGACGTCAGGTCGGTGATCGAGGTGCCGTGGTAGCCGCGTTCGCGGAAGACCAGCACGGCCTTGTCGAGCGCCTCGTCCATGTCGAACTCGCGTGGGCGGCCGCGGCCCCGCGTGGTGTTGACCTGGATCGAAGGGGAGGAGGACATGGGCGGCGAGTATATAGGGAATGATCGATCCCTATTATGCGGACCGGCAAGGGCGAGGCTTTCCCGGCCGCTGAACTGCGCTCCCGGAGATCAGGACGACCGATAGCGCTCCAGCCAGTGCGGACACAAGACCGTGCTGCGCGTGATCCTGCCGAGCATCGCCGCGCACCTGCTCACGGGCATCCGGCTGGCCATCGGCATCAACTGGATCGTGCCGATCGGGGCGCTGGGGTATCAGCTCGATGGATTCGCGCGCTGGCTGCATGCGCGGTGGACGCATGGGTGAGGGGGCTGCCATGCCGGCGGTCACGAGACCGTCATTCGCGAATGTGATCCTTGCAGTAGTTGAAATGCCGTCCACAAGCTTGCCGATCCGATCCTCTTCTTCCTTGTCGGCTTCCGTGCATGGTGGTTGTGGGCGAGTTGTCGTACGGGGCTCTGGCCGGGGCAAGGACGACAGGCTCGTGCGAGCCGTTGCCTCTGGCCTGACGTGTACCGCAGTTTGCGTCTGCATCGCCTGGATATCGACAGCGAAGGCGGTCGCCGCGGGCACCGACGCGCAGTCGGTGGATATCGCCACTGGCGCTTCGTCCGAATCGCAGATGCTGGACTTCGATGTGCCGGCGCAGCCATTGGTGACTGCCTTGGCGCAATACGCCACGGTGTCGGGGCGATCGGTGATGTTCATCGACGAATGGGTGGCCGGGCGAACTTCCGCGCCGGTGCGAGGGCGCTATACGTCGCATGCAGCCTTGCGGATCTTGCTGGCCGGCACAGGCTTCATTGCGGATGACGTGGACACCCAGCTTTCCGGTGCCTTCATACTGAAGCGTGTCGCAGCGGCGCCTGTGGCGGCATCGGCTGCCGGTTCGCAACGCCGGTACGACGCCCTGGTTCAGGCCCGTGTCTGGGAGGCATTGTGTGCCGATCTCCGCACTGCCCCCGGCCACTACCGCTCGATCCTGCAACTGCGGGTGGCCGCGTCGGGCCACATCAGCCAGGCCAGCCTGGTTTCGTCTTCGGGGGATCCTGGGCGGGATGCGGCCATGCTCGCGGCATTGGCGAATCTGAAGATGGACCGCCCACCACCAGCGGACCTGGCTCTGCCGCTCACGCTCGCCATCCTCCCGCACGACGTATTGCCCGGACCCCGCTGCGCCACGGTGCACTGACGCATGACGGAGGACGTCATCCCGCTGCTGCGCAGCTTCCTGGTTCAACGCTACGATCAGCTCAAGCAACGCTTGGCCCTGCGGCTGGGGAATGCCGAACTGGCGGAAGACGCCTTGCACGAGACTTGGCTGAAGCTGCAGCGCAGCCAGTCCATTCCGGGGCCCATTGCCACGCCCCAGGCGTACCTGCTGCGCATGGCGGTCAACCTGGCCATCGATGTGCGGCGCGCGCAGAGCCAGGTCTTGCTGTCCGACGACATCGAGGCGCTGATGAACGAACTGCCGGACCCGGCGCCCGGTCCCGCCGAGGTGGCCGAAGCCCGTTCGCAGCTGGAGGCGCTGGATGATCTTCTGTCGCGCTTGCCGCCGCGCCGCCGCGAAATCCTGCTGCTGGTTCGACTGGAGGGCTGGTCCCAGCGGGACGTGGCCAAGCGGCTCGGTATTCCCGTACGGACCGTCGAGTACGAACTGAAAGCGGCGCAGGATTTTCTGTTCTCACGACTGGAACCGAAATCCGGCGGGTTCTCATGACGGCACGAAGAAACAGTTTGAGGATTGCGGCGTCCGCAACCGTCTACAAGGTACGGGCCCCCTGAGACCATCATGACGACGCACCCTCAACCACTGAAGCTGCCCGAGACCCTGCGCGAAGACGCGCGCGCCTGGGTGCGCAAGTTGCATTCGGGCGCCGCGACGCAATGGGAGGCACAGGCGTTCCGGCGCTGGCGTGACGCAAGTCCTTTGCATCAAGCGGCGTTCATCGAGGCCCGGCAGCAGTGGCGAGTGCTTCAACCCGCGCTGAACGGTCTGGTGCGCACCGACGCCGAAGCGGCGAAACTTCACCGCGAAACCCTGCGCACGCCCGAGGCGAGCCGCCGGGCCTTCCTGGGCGCGGCTGGAGCGGCAGCCGTGGCTGGTGTCGCGGGGGTGGCGGTCTATTCGCCCTTGGGGTTGTGGCCCGCGGCCAATGAATGGAATGCGGACTGGCGCACGGTCGCCGGTGAGCAGCGTGCGATCGCGTTGTCCGATCAGATCGGCGTGACCTTGAACACCCGGACCAGCGTCCGCCGGTTGACCTCGGACGGCCAGACCGTGGGGCTGGAATTGCTGAACGGCGAAGCGGCGATCGAGATGCTGGCCAGTGCGCGCGACTTCAGCGTCGTGGCTGGCGCCGGCCGCAGCATTGCCGAATCGGCTCGTTTCGAGATCAGCCGCCTGGAAGGACGGGTGTGCGTTACCTGCCTGGCGGGGCGCGTACGCATCGAGCATCCGGCCGGCGACCGTCTGCTGCTCGCACGCCAGCAAGCGGTCTACCGCGATCACTCGATCAGCGGCATCGCCACCGTCGACCCCAAGGTGGCTTCTGCCTGGCGGCGCGGTGAACTCGTGTTCAAGCAGGTCCCCTTGTCTGCGGTGCTGGATGAGATCAATCGCTACCGCCCCGGGCGTGTGGTCCTGATGGTGGATTCGCTGCGGGGGAAAACGGTCACCGCGACCTTCAGGCTCGACCGTCTCGATCTGGCATTGCTCCAGATGCAGCGTTCCTTCGGCTTGAACGCCCGGTCGCTCCCCGCCGGTGTGCTGGTTCTGAGCTAGGGGCAGGCCCAGGGGGCGGGTGGTGACCCTGTCTCGATGTCGCGTCGGGTCCACGTCGAATGTTGTCGAGGCTTCTCATGGTTGTCGTGCGCAGCCACTGTGAAGCTTTCGTGACTTTGCCGAAGTGCAGCGCGTCCGCGCCGTTGATCTGCAAGGACTTTTCAGATGGAGGCCGCAGCGGCGAGCGCGTGCCCGCAACGAGTCCAAAAATATTCTTCTGGAATTCGACGTTTCCGTCCCGTCAAGGAACTGACGGCTCCTGTCGCGTTGGCTCTTGATTGCCATCGCAGGGGCTTCTTGAATGCGGCTTGCCTGCGCGACGCGAGCAGCCCCTTCGGCACAGTCCTTACTTCGGCGGGAACAGAAATGACCATCAGTGGGTACAACGAGAAGAATCGACCGACACGCGCGGCGCGGCAGGTTTTCAGGATGGCGCCAGTCGCGCGGGCCATCGCGGTGGCGCTGGCCGCGGGTGGGGTCCTCGGCAGCGCGCACGCCCAGCGGGTGTTCGGTCCGGCCTGGTTCGCCGACAAGGGCGCGACTCGGGCGGGCGTGATCGCAACGGGCAAACTGCCGAACGGCACCCCGGCGTCCAGCCTGATCAACCCGACGCAGCCATCGGCCGCGGCGAGCCAGCAGTTGCAGGCTTCCATCAACAACCTGAACCTGGCCGCGCGCACGATCGCCGCGCAACAGGCGCAGCAGGCACAGAAGCGGGCCGAGGCGCTGGCCAGCGGCGAATCTCCGCCGGACGGCCTGGCCGAAGGCGGCCTGAAGGTCGACACCCATTCGCTGACAGCCGGCTGGCTCAATGCCAGGAATCCCGTTCAAGCAGCAGCGGACGGCAGGACCACGGTCACCATCGAGCAGACCGCCGACAAGGCCATCCTGAACTGGGAGACCTTCAATGTCGGCAAGAACACGACGGTGAAGTTCGACCAGCGTGGCGGCACCCAGGCCAAGACCGGCGTCAACGATTGGATCGCGCTCAACCGCATCAACGACCCCAGCGGCCGCCCCAGCCAGATCGCCGGCCGCATAGAGGCCGAGGGCAGCGTCTACCTCATCAATCGCAACGGCATCCTGTTCACCGGCAGCAGCCAGGTCAACGTGCGCAACCTGGTCGCCTCCAGCCTGAAACTCAGCGACGAACAGTTCAAAGCCGGTCTCAACACGCGCCTGGGCGCGAAAGCGGGCGACCCCGGTTACTGGAGCGGCCTGGAAGTCGGCGTCGGGATTCCCACCTTCGGCGAGAACCCCAAGCAGATGCCGACCGATTCGAACGTCCTGTTCGAAGACATGGGCCCGGCCTTCGATCCGGGCAAGCCGCCAGGCGACGTCAAGGTGCTGGCCGGTGCGCAGATCACGGGCCAGGGTGGCCACGTGCTGATGTTCGCACCCAAGGTCAGCAATGCGGGCAGCATCCGGACACCGAGTGGCCAGACGCTGCTGGGCGCCGGCGAGAACGTGTGGCTGGAAGCCAGGGAAATCAGCCCCACCGTGCGCGGCTTCGATGCCGTCGCCTCGTCGGTGCGGCCCTGGGTCTTTCCGGCCAAGTTCCTGATCAATCCGCAGACAGCGCCCGCCTTCCAGCCCTACCTCATCGGGCGCATCGTGTCCGACATCCTGCCGCTGATGGAGCAGCGCGCGGCCCAGGTCGGCTACAGCGTGCTCAACACCGGCATCGTCCAGGCCGATCACGGCGACATCACCATGGTGTCGCGCGAAATCAACCAGAACGGCATCCTGCAAGCCAGCACCGCGCTGAACAACCGGACCGGCTCCATCCGCCTGCACGCCTGGGGCCAGGGCGTTCACAACATCGACATCAATCTGGCGGCCAACGTCTCGCACCTGGCGGCCTGGTCGGGCGGCACGCTGACCCTGGGGCCGGACAGCATCACGCAGGTCGTCAACGACTGGCAGGACACCACCCGGATCGAAAGCGGCTCGCTGGCCAACCGCTACCAGCCCGGCCGCATCGAGCTCCACGGCAAGACGATCGACGTGCAGACCCGTGCCCAGGTCACCGCCGCTGCGGGCAACATCGACATCCAGGCCCAGGCCAACCCTGCGGCCCTGCAGCGCAACACCCAGGTGGGCGACGGCAGCCGCATCCTCATCGGTGAACATGCCACCGTCAGTACCGCGGGACTGATGCAGATGCCGGTGGACATGGCCAGCAACTTCGTCGAAGCCGAACTGCGCATCAACGAACTGCGCGACTCCCACCTGCAAGCGAATACCTGGCTGTACGGCCGGAAGGTCGTCGTGGATCGACGCAAGTCGGGGACCTTCAAGGGGCTGATGGCGGGGGTCGAATGGGTCACCGACGAGTCCGGCAAGGCGGTCAAGGGTGTCTGGGTCGGCACCCCGCTGGCGGACGTGACGGGCTGGGTGGGCAACGGCCTGATCGGCTTGTCCGAGCTGGCGGCGCGAGGCGGCGACATCACGATCCAATCCAACGGCTCGGTGATCACGCGGCCGGGATCCATTCTGGACGTGTCCGGCGGCTCGGTGCGTTACAGCGACGGCTGGAACACGGAAACCCTGCTGCGAGGCGTGGACGGACGCAGCTACACCATGTCGTCCGCGCCGGCGGACATGACCTACGAGGGCATCGCGGGCCAGTACCAGTACACGCATGCGCGCTGGGGTGTCACGCAGACCTATGTCAATCCGCTGTTGTCGGGGCGGCGCTGGGAGCCGGGCTACGAGGAAGGCCGGAATGCCGGTTCGATCGACATCCGTGCCGGCAGCGCCTTCATCCTGGAGGGTGAGTTCAGGGGCTCGGTGCAGCCCGGCGACCGGGTACAGGAAGCGTCCGAGCTGCCTCGGGCCGGCCGCCTCACGGTGGGTTCCAACCGGGCGCAAGAGGGCATGTGGACCTTGGGCCAGGTCATCATCAGCGACAGGCCCGCGCTGCTGCCGGCGGGTTTCTCCATCGACAGCCCGCTGGGCAGGGACGCCTTCCTGACCGAGCCAGAAGGGCAATCCCCCGGCGCCGGCGCGGGCGTGGGCCGCACCACGTGGCTGTCCGCCGCGGGGCTGAGCCATTCAGGCCTGGGCGCCATCGAGTTGAACCTCAACACGGGCTTCGTGCTGGAAGACAACGCGGTGGTGAATCTGCAGCCGGGGGCGCGCTTCACGGCCGCGGTCTACGACGGCCAGGGCATCCCCGGCAACTTCGACATTCAGGGCAAGCTCATCGCCCCGGGTGGCTCCATTGCCCTGAGCGCCGGCGGCCAGGCGGACAGCGTGCTGCGCCTGGGTGCGAACAGCCTGCTGAGCGTCGCGGGCCAGTGGGTCAACGACACCGCTGGGGGCGTCACGCTGGGCCGCGCCATCCATGGTGGCTCGATTGCACTGGGGACCCCGATGAAAGAGGGCCTCGGCACGGTGTACGGCAACGTGGACGTGGCCGCCGGCGCCGCGCTGGACGTGTCCGGCGGCGGCTGGCTGTCCGGTGTCACGTCGGGCGGCAAGGCGGGCAAGGTGCAGGCGGGCAATGGCGGGGCCATCAGCCTGACGGCGTTCGACAACACGGCGCTCGACACGCTGGACCTGCGCGGCTGGGCGGGGGGCGATGCGTCCCGGCTCACCCTCACTGCGACCGGTGACGTGCAGGTGGGCGGCTCCGCGCTCGCGGGCGGGGCAACGGGCGAAAGTACATCGGGCGCAGCCAAGCCGCTGCACCTGCCGCAGACGCTGTACGCCGAGCGCGGCTTCGGCACGATCGGCATCCGTTCGCTCGGCGGGGACATCGTGGTCGCGGAAGGCGCACGGGTCCACATCCAACCCGCGAGCTGGGACATGCCCGCCGCGGTATCGACGCTGCGCACGCTGCCCAGCGGCAGCGCATTGGGCGATGTGCTG
>NZ_JBZAYE010000183.1:0-12174 GCF_058244205.1 Variovorax sp. 20P10.2.4 | reverse complement strand
ACGCTGCTCGGCCTGCCCGCGCTGCCGCAGATGTCGCTGTCGCTCTACCGCGCGCAGGCGCAGGCGGAAGCGCCGGCCGCGCGGCTGGGCACCTTGCTGCTGGAGGCGGTGCGCGAGCATGTGCAGGGCGAGGGGAGCGTGCTGCACTGAGCCCGGGGCCGGGCCGACCGTTCTTCGGCGCAGTGAGGGCAATGCCTCATACCGCCTGCTCGTGGATCGCCCCAGAATGGGGCGCAGAAGACAAGAGACAAGACGAGACAAGCCGGTCCATGGCCACCCCGAAGAACTTCCTGCACCTGTGGGACGACAGGTTCCTCTACATCACGCCGGCGATCCAGTCGGGCCTGACCGCGCGCTCCTCGGCCACGGTGCTGGCCTCGGTGAGCGGGCATCCGTTCATGCTCGAGGCGGCCGACGGCACGCGCACGTACTGCACCGCCGCCGTGGTGGCGCCGCACGTGGCGCGCCGGCTCGCGGTCGAGGGCTGCGGGCTGCTGTCGCTCAACATCGATCCGGCCTCGGTCGCCTACCGCATGCTCTCGCGCCAGCTCGGCGGGCACGGCATCCAGGTGCTCGATGCGCGCCGCTTCGGCCGCCTGCGCGAGGGCTTCGAGCCCGCGCAGGCCGGCGCGCTCGATGATGCCGCGCTGCAGGCGCTGAGCCGCGGCCTGGTGGAGACCATCACCGGCAGCCCCGAGCGCCGCATGCCCAACGATCCGCGCATCGAGCGCGTGCTCGACGCGATCCGCCATCGCGCGGGCGCGGTGTCGCTGCGCGAGCTTTCGGCCGTGGCCTGCCTCTCGCCCGACCGGCTCACCCACCTGTTCGCGCAGCAGGTGGGCGTGTCGATCAAGCGCTATGCGCTGTGGACCAAGGTGCGGCGCACGGTCCAGCAGTTCACCGGCCAGCGCCCGCTGACCGACGTCGCGCTGACCAGCGGTTTCACCGACGCGGCCCACATGAGCCGCACCTTCAAGAGCTACTTCGGCCTCGCGCCCTCGTTCCTCGCGGGCAAGGTCGAGGTCAAGGCCGACGAGCAGGCCTCGCAGGCCTGGGGCCACGGCGCGGCCCCGATGCATTCCTGAGCGCCTGCTGAAGCGGCGCCTGCGCGTGGTCGCGCGGTCGCAATACAGCGGCTTCGTTCAAGCCAGCCCCTCGTGCGCTGCCTAAGCTGGCGAGGCTCCATCAAGAGAGCATGACCGAGCATTCACAGGAGACATCCGACATGAGACAAGACAATCCGCGCGGCCGGAGGCGGCCGCTCGCCCTCGCATTCACAGCCACCTCGCTGGCCGCGGCGGCCACGCTGCTGGTCGCCTGCGGCGGCGGTGGAGGAGGAGGCGGCTTCTTCCCGATCGGACCGATCAACCCGCCGCCGGCCGAGAACGCCACCTACAAGGCCGAGATCCGCCGCACCGCGATGGGCGTGCCGCACATCAAGGCCGACAACTGGGCCGGCGCGGGCTACGGCTACGGCTATGCGCAGGCGCAGGACGACCTGTGCACCATGGCCAACTCCTTCCTCACCTACCGCGGCGAGCGCTCGCGCTACTTCGGCGCCGACGCGCAGATCCCGTTCAGCAGCACCATCGGCCGGCCGAAGAACATCGACTCCGACTTCTTCCACAAGCACGTGATCTCGGACGACGTGGTGGCGGCGATGCTCAAGCAGCAGCCCGACACGCTGCTGAAGCTGGTCGAGGGTTTCGCCGCGGGCTACAACCGCTATGTGCGAGAGATCAAGGCAGGTGGCAGCGCGGGTGCGAACGCGGCCTGCCGAGGCGAGGCCTGGGTGCAGCAGGTCACGCGCGAGGACATCTTCCGGCGCATGTACGCGGCCAACTTCGCGGCGGGGCTCAGCGTCAACCTGGCGCGCATCGCCAATGCCACGGCACCCGCCGCGTCGGTGACGATGGCGCGTCGCGAGGCAGCCCGGCCCGCGGTCGCGACGCGGCTGGCCGGCCTGCGCGACACCGAACTGCTGGTGGGCGGCGACGAAGGCGTGGGCAGCAACATGATCGGCTTCGGCACCGGCGCCACCGGCAACGACAGCCCGATGCTGTTCGGCAACCCGCACTGGTACTGGCGCGGCCCCGACCGCTTCTACCAGGCGCAGCTCACGATCCCGGGCCAGGTGAACATCAGCGGCACCTCGTTCCTCGGCATTCCGGTGATCCTGATCGGCTTCAACGACAACATCGCCTGGAGCCACACGGTCTCGACCGCCACTCGCTTCGGCTTCTTCGAGCTCAAGCTCGCCGCGGGCGACCCGACCAGCTACATGCGCGACGGCGCGGCGGTGAAGATGAAGGCCGCGAACATCACCGTGCAGGTGAAGCAGGACGGCGGTGGCGTGGTGCCGGTGACGCGCACGCTCTACAAGTCGGAATACGGTCCGATGATCAGCCTGGCCGACATCAAGCCCGAGCTGGCCTGGAACCAGACTACCGCCTACGCGATCCGCGACATCAACGCCGACAATTTCCGGCTGTTCCGCAACTGGCACCGCTGGAACATGGCGAAGTCGCTCGACGAGTTCATCGCGATCCAGAAGGAAGAGGCCGCGATTCCCTGGGTCAACACCGTGGCGGTCGGCCGCGGCGCGGCCAAGGCCTGGTATGCCGACATCGGCGCGATCCCGAACGTGTCGCCCGCGCAGACCACGAGCTGCACGACGCCGGTCGGCCAACTGCTCAACGCGCAGGTGGGCGCGCTTGCGCGCGTGCCGATCTTCGACGGCTCGCGCAGCGCCTGCGACTGGCAGACCGACGCGGACTCGGCGCAGAAGGGCGCGATCGGCCCGGCCCGGCTGCCCAGCCTGCAGCGCGACGACTACGTGGCCAACATGAACGACAGCTACTGGCTCGCCAATCCGAAGGCGCCGATGACCGGCTATCTGCCGATCATGGGCCCGGCCGGCACCAGCCCCGTGAGCTTCCGCACCCGCATGGGCAACCTGCTCGCGCAGGGGCGCATCGACGGCAGCGACGCATACGGCGCCAAGGGCGCGACCGCCGACACGGTCAAGCGCATGGTGCTCAACAGCCGTGCGCTGACTGCCGAGCTGTTCAAGGACCAGGCGCTGGCGATGGTGTGCACCGGACCGACGGTGTCGGTGTCGAAGGACCCGGCGACCGGCGACGCGATCGGACCGACGGTGGACGTCAGCGCCGCCTGCGCCGCGCTGCGTGCCTGGGACAACACCGGCACCGTGGCCTCGCGCGGAGCGCACGTCTGGGACGAGTTCTGGAACCGTGCCTCGCTGCTGCCGGCCGCCACGCTCTACGACGTGCCCTTCGATCCGGCCGATCCCATCCACACGCCGCGCGACCTCAAGAGCAGCGCGGCCGTCGCGCTGCGCGAAGCCCTCGGTGCCGCGGCAGCGCGGGTGCAGGCCAGCGGCTTCGCGGCCGATGCCAAGCGCGGCGACGTGCTGTTCGCAACGCGCAGCGGCGAGAAGATCCCGCTGTACGGCGGCTGCGGCGGCCCGGGCTACTTCACCATTGCCTGCTCGGACAACCGGCTCGACAAGGGCGGCTACTCGATGGACAACGACCCGAACGGCAACAGCTACATGCAGATCGTGCGTTTCCCGGCCGGGGGCGTGGAAGCCCATACCTTCCTGACCTTCTCGCTGTCGGACGACCCGGCCTCGGCGCACAACGCCGACTACACCCGCGCCTACAGCGCCGGGCAGTGGCTCAAGGTGCCGTTCTCCGAAGCCGAGATCCAGGGCGATGCGGCGCTGAAGACCAGTTCGATCAGCGAATGAGCGAGTGAGGCGCGGAACACCGTTCGTCGGAACAGCCACGAAAGGTTGAACTTCGGCGCACGGGCCCGCTCCCATCCTTCACTGCGTTGCCGAGGTGCGGGCCCCAAAGCCCCGCCTCGGTTTTTTTATGGGCGCGCGATCGGCACCGTTCAGCGCCGTTTGGCGGCCCAGTTCCACGCCGCGCCGGCCGCCATCAGCACGCAGGTGCCGAGAAACACCGCGCGCATGCCGATGTGGCCGCCCACGAAGCCGCCGAGCAGCGGCCCCGCGACCTGGCCGGTGTACTGGGCCGAGGTCGAATAGCCGAGCATGTTGCCGGCCACGCGCTCGGGCACGTTGTGGCGGATCACGCTCGCGATGCACGGCAGGAGGCCGCCGAGCGACAGCCCCATCAGGAAGCGCAGCACGACGAGCTGCCAGCCCGAGGTCACGAAGGCTTGCGGGATCAGCAGCAGCGCCGACACCGCGAGGCAGCCCACGATCACATTCCAGTGGCCCACGCGGTCGGCCAGCTTGCCCAGCCGCGAGGCCGACAGGATGCTGCCGAGCGCGGCGGCCGACATCACGAAGCCGGCCATCATGGTCACGCGCGCCGGGTCCTCAACCAGCGTCGCCACGTAGACCGTGATGATCGGCTCGATCGACATGTTGGCGAGCATCAGCAGCATGCCGGTGAACAGCATCGCGACCAGCGGTCCCTTGTCGGGCACGGCGGCCCAGCCGGCGCCGGCATCGGCACCCTTGGCCGCGGCGGCGCGCGGCTTCTTCTCCTCGCGGATCAGGAAGGCCGTGGCGAGGAAGGCCACGAAGATGATCGCGCCGGCCGCGAAGAAGGTGGCGCGGATGCCGATCAGCGGCGGCAGCGCGCCGCCGACCAGCGGCCCCACGAGGTTGCCGGCCATGATCGCCGAGGACATCGTGCCCAGCGCCCAGCCGGTGCGGTCCTTGGGCGTCTGCGTGGCGACCAGCACCATCGAGCCCGAGGCGTAGCCGCCGAGCAGGCCCGCGAGCAGCCGCAGCCCGACCAGCTGCCAGACGTTGCCGGCCACGCCGATTAGCGCCATCGCCACCGCCATGCCGAGGCTGGCGCGGATCAGCATCGGCTTGCGCCCGTAGCGGTCGGCCAGCCAGCCCCACAGCGGCGCCACCAGCGCCGCGCTGAGAAAGGTCGCGCCATAGGCCGCGCCCGACCACTGCACGATCGCCGCATGGTCCTTCACGCCGAGCTGCTCCACGTACAGCGGCAGGAAGGGCAGCAGCAGCGTCATCGCCACGATGGTGGTGAAGGAGCCGAACATGCAGACGACCAGGTTGCGTCGCCAGTGGGTGGAATGCGTGAACGCGGCGGTGGAGGAGGGCTGTGCGTCGGTCGTCATGGGGTGGCGGAATTGTCCCGCCGCCCGCGCGCCCTGGCGCCTGCCGATTGGCGGCGGCAGCCATCGCGGCTGTGCACGGGTGGCGGCGCGGCCGCGCGGCTTTCGCTCTAATGGGTGTCCGGCCACAGACACCCAGGAGAACACCGCATGAAACCCCAGCCCATCGAGTACGCGAACGCCACGGACGAGGTCCGCGCCGTGTTCGACGACATCAAGGCCACGCGCAACGTGCCCGACGTCAACAACTTCTGGAAGTACCTCGCGAACGACCCCGCCACCTTGCGGCGCACCTGGTCCAGCCTCAAGGAGGTGATGGCGCCCGGCGCGCTCGACCCGGTGGTCAAGGAGATGGTCTACCTGGCCGTGAGCGTCAGCAACGGCTGCAACTACTGCATCGCGAGCCACCACGCGGGTGCCGAGAAGGCCGGCATGACGCCGGCGATGTTCGCCGAGTTGATGGCCGTGGTCGGCATGGCCAACGAGACCAACCGGCTGGTCAACGGCTACCGGGTGCCGGTCGACCCGGCCTTCGACAAGTAAAATGCCCGCCCCTGCACCGGGCGTCCCGGCCGGTGCGGGGATTTCTTTTTTCCGGGGCCATGTAGAGGAACACCATGTACAAAAACCTCGCGGGCCGCGCCTTGGTGGCGTGGCTGACCGCCTGTTTTCTGTTGTCCGCCCACTCCCGGGTCTACTCCCAACCCCAACCCGCGCCGCCGCTGAAGATCGGCTTCGTCTACGTCACGCCGCTGACCGAGGCCGGCTGGGTGCGCCAGCACGACGAGGGCCGCAAGGCCGTGGAAGCGGCGCTCGGCGCCCGGGTCAAGACCACCTATGTCGAGAACGTGGCCGAGGGCGCCGATGCCGAGCGCGTGATCCGCGATCTCGCGCAGCAGGGCCACCAACTGATCTTCACGCCGAGCTTCGGCTACATGGAGCCCACGCTCAAGGTGGCGCGCGACTTCCCCGAGGTGAAGTTCGAGTCGATCACCGGCTACAAGACCGCGCCCAACGTGGCGACCGCCAACGCGCGCTACTACGAGGGCCGCTACCTGGCCGGCGTGGCGGCCGGGCGCATGACGAAGAGCAACGTCGCGGGCTACGTGGCCGGCTTCCCGATCCCCGAGGTGCTGCAGGGCATCAACGCCTTCACGCTGGGCATGCGCTCGGTGAATCCGAAGGCGACCGTGCGCGTGGTCTGGCTCAACGAGTGGTTCGATCCGCCGAAGGAGCGCGACGCGGCCATGACCCTGTTCAACCAGTCGGTGGACGTGATCGCCTTCCACACCGGCTCGACCGCGGTGATGGCGGCGGCGCAGGAGCGCGGCAAGCTGGCGATCGCCTACCACTCCGACATGCGCAAGATCGCGCCCGACGCCCAGGTGGTCGCGGTCACGCACCAGTGGGGCGGCTACTACACGCAACGCGCCCGCGCGGTGCTCGACGGCAGCTGGAAGAGCGCCAACCTCTGGGGCGGCGTGAAGGAAGGAATGATCCGGGTCGGCGATTTCGGCACCAAGGTGCCGCAGGCCGTGCAGCAGGAGGTGCTGGCGCGCCAGCAGGACATCGCGGCCGGCCGGCTGCAGCCGTTCCGCGCGGTGGCGGCCGAGGTGCGCGACAACGAGGGCCGCACCGTGATCGCCAAGGGCAGCCAGCTGTCCGACGAGCAGATCCTGCGGATGAACTGGCTGGCCGAGGGCGTGCAGGGGCGGATCGCGCGCTGAGCGGAACGCCTGTCGACGGGTTCGGGAACCGAATGCGGTTTTTCGTGTCGAATCGCTCTATGCCGGTTTTCGGGAAGGCTTCAGTGCTTTTCCGGTGCCAAAAAGGCAGATCTTTCGCCGACAATGGCGGGATCTGCCGGTAGTCGGTCCGCGAGGCCCGATACTCCGGCGTCGAGTTTCTGGAAGAACGTATAACAACAAAGGAAGCTTCGCCACGGGGCCGCAATGGCCTCACGTCTACAAGAAGCACGAAGGAGAGATGAGATGCGTCTCACCACCAAGGGCCGCTTTGCGGTCACCGCCATGATCGACCTGGCCCTGCACCAGACCACCGGTCCGGTCACGCTGGCTGCCATCAGCCTGCGGCAGAAGATTTCGATGTCCTATCTGGAGCAGATGTTCAGCAAGCTGCGCCGGCACGAACTGGTCGCCTCCACGCGCGGCCCGGGCGGCGGCTACTCGCTGGGCCGCAAGGCTGCCCGCATCACGGTGGCCGACATCGTGTTCGCGGTCGACGCCGCCGAAGCGGCGCCGTCCTCGGCCTCCGCGAGCGAGGAAGAAGGCGTGCGCTGCACCGCGCACGAGCTCTGGGCATCGCTCAACAGCCGCATGGTGGAGTTCCTCGATTCGGTCACGCTGCAGCACCTGATGGACGAGCAGCTCGCGCGCAACGCGACCCAGGCCAAGGCGCCGGCGGTGGTCCGTCACGCGACCTCGCGCCAGGCCGCGCCCAGCGTGGCCCGCCCGACGAACGTGCCGAACTCGGTGTTCGCGCTGGGCAAGATGCTCGCGAAGCCCTGAGCTTCCGAGGTCTTGAGCGGCTGAATTTCCCGCCGGGCCGCGACGGCCCGGCGTTGCCGTTTCCGGCCCTGCCCTCGGGATAACCCGCAGGTCGCGCGCCATATAGCGCTCATACGCGCATGGAAATTGCGGCGGCGCGAGGCTGCATTACGCTCGGCCTCCACGATGAAAAAAGCCTACCGCGCCTCCCTGCTGCGCTTCGACGCCGCCGGTCTCCCCCAGTTCGACGAAGACGGCCTGCTGGTCGTCGGCCCCGATGCCGCCGGCCGCCAGCGCGTGCTCGATGCGGGCAGCCATGCCGCCGTGGCGCCGCGCCATCCCGAGGTCCACACCACGCACCTGCCGGGGCGCATCCTCGCGCCGGGCTTCGTGGACATGCACATCCATTTCCCGCAGACCGACATCATCGGTTCGCCCTCGCCGGGCCTGCTGCCCTGGCTCGAGAACTACACCTTCCCGGCCGAGAGCCGCTTCGTCGACCCGGCCCATTCGAAGGAAGTGGCCGGCTTCTTCCTCGACGAGCTGCTGCGCAACGGCGTGACCACCTCGCTGACCTTCGCGACCTCGCACGTGGCCTCGGTCGATGCCTTCTTCGAGGACGCCCGGCGCCGTGGCCTGCGCATGATCACCGGCAAGGTGCTGCAGGACCGCAACTCGCCCGACGGCGTGCGCGACCAGACCGAGCAGAGCCTGATCGATTCCGAGGCGCTGATCCGCAAGTGGCACGGCGTCGACCGGCTCGGCTACGCGATCACGCCGCGCTTCGCGCCCGCGAGCACCGACGCGCAGATGCGCGGCGCCGGCGAGCTGGCCGCGAAGTACGCCGACACCTGGATCCAGTCGCACGTGGCCGAGAACCGCGACGAGGTGGCCTGGGTGCGCGAGCTGTATCCGCAGGCGCGTTCCTACCTCGACGTCTATGCCGGCTTCGGCCTGATGCGCGAGCGCGCCGTCTACGCGCACTGCATCTACCTCGACGACACCGACCGCGCGCTGCTGCGCGAGACGAAGACCGCCGCGGCCGTGAGCCCGACCAGCAACCTGTTCCTGGGCAGCGGCTTCTTCGACTTCGGCAAGGCCGACCACGTGGGCCATCCCTACGGCCTGGCCAGCGACGTCGGCGGCGGCACCAGCTTCAGCCCTTTCCACACCATGATGGCCGCCTACTACGTGGGCCGCGAGGGCCAGACCAAGGCCGGCCTGAGCATCGCGCCTTCGGAACTCTGGTGGCGCCACACCGGCGGCGCGGCGCGCGCGCTGGGACTCGACGGCGTGGTCGGCAACCTGCAGCCGGGCTGCGAGGCCGACTTCCTGGTGCTGAATCCCAAGGCCACGCCGCTGCTGGAGCGCAAGACCGCGCGCGCGAACGGCCTCGAGGAGCTGCTGTTCGCGCTGATCGTGCTGGGCGACGACCGGCTGGTCGAGCGCACGGTGATCTCGCAGGCGGGGTAGAGCGGGGGAGGGCGGGGCGGGCGGGCCGCGCCGGCCGCCATGCCACAATTCGCGCCCGTTCCCCCCGCAGCAGCGACCGCATATGAGCATCAAGAGCGACAAATGGATCCGGCGCATGGCCGAGCAGCACGGCATGATCGAGCCCTTCGAGCCCGGCCAGGTGCGCGAGTCCGACGGCCACAAGATCATCAGCTACGGCACCTCGAGCTACGGCTACGACATCCGCTGCGCGCCCGAATTCAAGGTCTTCACCAACATCCACAGCACGGTGGTCGACCCGAAGAACTTCGATGAGAAGAGCTTCGTCGACATGCACGGCGACTACTGCATCATTCCGCCCAACAGCTTCGCGCTGGCGCGCACCGTCGAGTACTTCCGCATCCCGCGCAACGTGCTGACCATCTGCCTGGGCAAGAGCACCTATGCGCGCTGCGGCATCATCGTCAACGTCACGCCCTTCGAGCCCGAATGGGAAGGCTACGTGACGCTGGAGTTCAGCAACACCACGCCGCTGCCGGCCAAGATCTACGCGGGCGAGGGCTGCGCCCAGGTGCTGTTCTTCGAGAGCGACGAGGTCTGCGAGACCAGCTACAAGGACCGCGGCGGCAAGTACCAGGGCCAGCGCGGCGTGACGCTGCCCAAGACCTGATCGCGTTGTCGAGCGCGTCTCCCTCGAGCGCGCGCGGCCTGCGCTGACGCCCGGTTACCCCGGCGCCTCCCGGGGCCGCTACCATCCGGCGATCACCGGCCAAAACCCCAGCAAGAGGCCGGCAAGGAGCATGCGATGAGATGGGAAGGCAACGAGCAATCCGACAACGTGGAAGACCGCCGCGGCGAGGGCGGTGGCGGTGGTGGCGGCGGCTTCATCGGCGGCCGCGGGATCGGCATCGGCACCATCGCCGTCGCGCTGATCGCGGGCTGGGTCTTCGGCATCAATCCGCTCACCGTGCTGAGCCTGCTCAGCGGTGGCGGCGGCCCGGCACCGGTGCAGCAGCAGCAACAGGGCCCGGCGCCCAAGCCGCCGGCCAACGACCGCGAGGCCGCCTTCGTCAGCACCGTGCTGCGCAACACCGAGGTGGTCTGGAGCGACATCTTCCAGAAGAACGGCGGCACCTACCATGCGCCGCGCCTCGTGCTGTTCCGCGGCGCCACGCCCACGGCCTGCGGCACCGGCGAATCGGCCATGGGGCCGTTCTACTGCCCGGGCGACAAGAAGGTCTACATCGACCTCGGCTTCTACGACACGCTCAAGAACCAGCTCGGCGCGCCGGGCGAGTTCGCGCAGGCCTACGTGATCGCGCACGAGGTCGGCCATCACGTGCAGGACGAGCTCGGCATCACGGCCAAGGTCGACGGCATGCGCCGCCGCCTGAGCCAGAGCCAGAACAACGCGATGAGCGTGCGCGTCGAGCTGCAGGCCGACTGCTTCGCGGGCATCTGGGCGCACCACTCGCAGGAGTCGAAGAAGTGGCTCGACCCGGGCGACATCGAGGCCGCGATGAATGCCGCGCAGAAGATCGGCGACGACGCCTTGCAGCGCTCCGCGGGGCGCGCGGTGGTGCCCGACAGCTTCACCCACGGCACCAGCGCGCAGCGCCAGCGCTGGTTCGGAACCGGCTACCAAACGGGCAGCGTGCAGGCCTGCGACACCTTCAACGCGCGCAACCTCTAAGAGTTGCACACGATTGCCTGACAGCGTGAGGTCCTGGACCGCGCGCCAGTGCTCCATTGTTTGCTATTTAATAAATAGCAATGCCGCGAAAGCGGGCGTTGTCATCGCGCGGTCACTGCCGTTTTTTGCGGCAGTGCGACAATAGCGGGCTCAATGACAAGTTCCTTCTCCAACTTATCGCTGGCGGCTCCGCTGGCGCGTGCCGTGGCCGAAATGGGCTACGAGACCATGACGCCGATCCAGGAGCAGGCCATTCCGGTCGTGCTTTCGGGCCAGGACGTGATGGGCGCAGCGCAGACCGGCACCGGCAAGACCGCGGCGTTCTCGCTGCCCCTGCTGCAGCGCATGCTCAAGCACGAGAACGCCTCCACCTCGCCCGCGCGGCATCCGGTGCGGGCCCTCGTGCTGCTGCCCACGCGCGAACTCGCCGACCAGGTGGCGCAGCAGATCAAGCTCTATGCCAAGTACACCAACCTGCGCAGCACGGTGGTGTTCGGCGGCATCGACATGAAGCCGCAGACGCTGGAGTTGAAGAAGGGCGTCGAGGTGCTGGTGGCCACGCCGGGCCGGCTGCTCGATCACATCGAGGCCAAGAACGCGGTGCTCAACCAGGTCGAGTACGTGGTGCTCGACGAGGCCGACCGCATGCTCGACATCGGCTTCCTGCCCGACCTGCAGCGCATCCTCAGCTACCTGCCCAAGCAGCGCACCACGCTGCTGTTCTCGGCCACCTTCTCGCCCGAGATCAAGCGCCTGGCCGGCAGCTACCTGCAGAACCCGGTGACCATCGAGGTGGCGCGGCCCAACGAGACCGCCTCCACCGTCGAGCAGCACTTCTACAGCGTGTCCGACGACGACAAGCGCCGCGCGCTCAAGCAGATCGTGCGCCAGCGCGGCATCACCCAGGCCTTCGTGTTCGTCAACAGCAAGCTGGGCTGCGCGCGGCTCGCGCGCACGCTCGAGCGCGACGGCCTGCGCACCTCGGCGCTGCATGGCGACAAGAGCCAGGACGAACGCCTGAAGGCGCTCGCCGCCTTCAAGGCCGGCGAGGTCGACCTGCTGGTGTGCACCGACGTCGCGGCCCGCGGCCTCGACATCAAGGACGTGCCCGCCGTCTTCAACTTCGACATCCCGTTCAATGCCGAGGACTACGTGCACCGCATCGGCCGCACCGGCCGTGCCGGCGCCTCGGGCCTGGCCGTGAGCTTCGCGAGCGGCGGCAACGATGCGCGCCTGGTGGCCGACATCGAGAAGCTGATCAAGAAGAAGATCGAGCTCGAGCCGGTCGAGTTCGAGGAAGACCGCCCGCGCGGCCGCATCAACGACGGCCGCCGCCACTGGCGCGAAGAGGGCGAGGCCGGCGACGCGCGCGACGTG
>NZ_JBZAYE010000182.1:0-12183 GCF_058244205.1 Variovorax sp. 20P10.2.4 | reverse complement strand
GGCCTGCGCGGCGCTGCAGGCGCGCCATCCCGAGTTCGACATCGTCGTGAACAACCTCGGCGTCTTCGGGCCGCAGGACTTCTTCGACACGCCCGATGCGGAATGGGAGCGCTTCTTCCAGACCAACGTGATGTCGGGCGTGCGCTGCGCGCGCGCCTATGCGCCGGGCATGGTCGCGCGCGGCTGGGGCCGCATCGTGTTCGTGTCCTCGGAGTCGGCGCTCAACATCCCGGCCGACATGGTCCATTACGGCTTCTCGAAGACCGCGCAGCTGGCCGTCTCGCGCGGCCTCGCGAAGCGGCTGGCCGGCACCGGCGTGACGGTCAACGCCGTGCTGCCCGGGCCCACGCTGTCCGAAGGCGTGGCCGACATGCTGCAGGCCGAGGTGGAAGCCTCGGGCCGCGACCTGGAGGCGGTCGCGGCGGACTTCGTCACCACGCACCGCGGCTCGTCGATCATCCGCCGCGCCGCGCGCGTGGAAGAGGTCGCGAACATGATCCTCTACGCCAGCTCCGAGCAGGCCTCGGCCACCACCGGCGCCGCGCTGCGCGTCGATGGCGGCGTGGTCGACAGCATCGTCTAGCGCCGCCTCCTTTCCCGATTCCCTTCGTCCCGTTCCAGTCGCCCGTGCCGCCGCGCGCGGGCGGAGGACGGGGCTCGTCCGCAAGCTTCCTCCAAGGAGATTCCCATGTCCTATCCGTACCCGATCCTCCAGGCCATCGAAGAGCGCCGCACCACCAACCTGTTCGATCCCGCGCGCGGCATCGACGACGAGCGCATCGAGGAACTGGTGCGCCTGGCCACGACCGCGCCGACCTCGTTCAACCTGCAGAACTGGCGCTTCGTCGCCGTGCGCACGCCCGAACAGAAGGCGCGGCTGCGCGCGCTGGCCTGGGACCAGGCCAAGGTCAGCGAAGCCGCCGTGACCTTCATCGTCTGCGGCCAGCTCGCCGACCATCGCACGCTGCCCGATCGCCTCGCGGGCGCCGTCGAGGCCGGCTTCATGCCGGCGGAGATGGTCCCGGGCTGGGAAGGCGCGGCCAAGAGCCTCTACTTCGAGCAGCCGCAGCGCCAGCGCGACGAGGCGGTGCGCAGCGCGACCTTCGGCGCCGGCGCGCTCATCTACGCGGCGCAGGCGATGGGGCTGGGCTCCGCGCCGATGATCGGCTTCGATGCGCCCGCGGTCGCCGAGGCCTTCGCGCTGGCGGCCGACGAGATCCCGGTGCTGCTGCTGGCCATCGGCTACGCCACGCCCCAGAACTGGCCGCGCAAGCCGCGCCGGCCGCTGGCGCAGGTGCTGCAGCTGGTCTGAGCCGCCCCTGTCGGCGCAGGCCGACGCCTCGAAGGGCAAAAGGACGAAGGGCGGCGCGCGGCTTCCGGTGCGCAATGGGTTGAGGGGGTGAGGACTCCCGCCACCAGTTGCCCACCATGGTCGATCTCCCATCAGGTCACGACCCCTCGAGCGGCCCGTCTTCCGACGAACTCTCGCGGCGGGTGAGGAGCGATCAGCTGCTGTCGGTGCAGCGCAGCGTGCGTGCCGTCGTGCCCTCGGGCATGGCCGTGGGTTGCGTGACCGCCGGCGTCGCGCTCTATGCCTCGGTGCACTGGGCCGGGCCGGCCGCCTGGCTGCTGCTGGTCGTTCTGTCCAATGCCTACCGGGCCCGTGTCTGCCGGTCGCTGCGCGCGGTCGAGCAGGCCGTGGCCGGCATGGACGAGCGCGAACTCGCGAGGCGCTTTCGTCGCATCACCTTGTCGTCCCTGCTGTCGGGCTGCGTGTGGGCGCTGCTGCCGCTGTTCTGCGACAGCGAGAACCCGTCGGAAACGCTGTTCTTCCTGACCATCGTCTGCGGCGTCTGCGCCGGCTCCGTGATCTTCAGCGCGGCCTATGCGCCGGTGCCGATCGTCTTCGTGACGCCCGCGCTGGCCGCCGTCACCGCGTGGCTGCTCCATGCCGGCGGCTTTCATCACAACGCGCTGGCGGCGATGGTCTTCGTCTACCTGTGCACGCTGGTTTACGCCTCGCGGCGCGGCGAGCGCGCGTTCCGCGCCAGCAGCCGGCTCAAGAACGAGGCGCTGTTCATGGCGGCCGAGTTGCAGCGCACCCATGCCGAGTCCACGCGCGCGACGCGCGAGCTGGACTTTCGTGCCAACCACGATTCGCTGACCGGCCTGCTCAACCGCGAGGGCTTCGCGAAGGCGGCCGCGCGCTTCGAGGCCGCGCAGGCGGACGTGGCGCCACATGCGGCGCTGATGCTGGACCTCGACGGCTTCAAGGCCATCAACGATGCCTTCGGCCACAAGACCGGCGACCGCGTGCTGCAGGACGTCGGCCGGTGGCTGCAGCAACGACTGGCGCAGCATGACGCGGTGGTCGGCCGCTGGGGCGGCGACGAGTTCGCGGTCTTCTATCGCCCGCAAGGCGCGGCCGATGCGCCCGAGCACGTGGCGCAGGGGCTCATCGACTCGATCGGCCATGCCACCTCGCACTACGGCGGGCAGCTCGGCGTGAGCGTGGGCATCTGCACCAGCCTCGACCGCTCGGCCGAGGAGATGCTGAGCTTCTCCGACGAAGCGCTCTACGAAGCCAAGCGGCGCGGGCGCAACCGCTGCCACCGCTTCGACGAGGTGCTGCACGGCCGCCTGCTGCGCCGGCGCGACATCGAGCGCGACATGGTCGAGGCCATGGCGACGCGCGCCATCTGCGCCTGGTACCAGCCGATCCTCGCCGACCGCGGGCGGCGCCTGCACAGCCTCGAGGCCGTGCTGCGCTGGCGGCATCCAAAGCACGGCTGGGTCGCGCCCGGCGAAGTGATCTTCGCGGCCGCGAGCACCGGGCTGGCCGAGCGCCTGCTGCGCCACATCCTCGAGGAGGTCTGCCACGGCCTGGTGCAACTCGGTGGCATCGGCGGCGCCTTCGCCGAACTGCCGGTGGCGATGAACGTGTCGCCGCGCGAGATGTCGCAACTGCCGGTCGATGTCATCACCGCGCAGGTCCTCGCGGCGCACGGCCTGCCGCCGCGCCGCCTGCAGATCGAGATCACCGAGGAGGTCGCGCTCGACACCTCGAGCGCGCGCGCCCGGCTGCGCGCGCTGGCCGAGTCCGGCGTCGCGGTCGCGATCGACGATTTCGGCGTCGGCTACTCCTCGCTGGCATCGCTGCGCGGCGAGCACGTGCACCAGGTGAAGATCGACCGCAGCTTCGTGTTCGGCCTCGATTCTTCGCCCGCCAGTTGCCTGATGGTGGAGGCGGTGGTGCGGCTGGGACGCTCGATGGACATCGAGGTGGTGGCCGAGGGCGTCGAGAGCCAGGAGGAGTTCGAGACGCTCACGCGGCTTGGGTGTCCGCTGCTGCAGGGGTTCTATTTCATGCGGCCGGCGCCGTTGGGGCAGGTGGTGGCGTGGGCGGAGCGGCGCCGGGACTCCCTTCCCGTCACGATGGCGTCGAGGTCCTGAGCGATGGATGCGGGCAGCTTGCGCGGAAGCCGTCGATCGACCCCTGCGTCGCCACCAGCTCCTGCGCCAGCCAAACCCTGAACGCGCGCAGCGGCGGATAGTCCTTCTTCTCGCCGGGATAGACCAGGTAATAGGCCAGGTCCTCGCTGGCCAAGTGGCGATAGGGCACGGCCAGCCGACCTTGCTCGATGTCGTCGGCCACGAGGAAGTAGGGCGCGAGCCCGATGCCGAGGCTGGCGGTGACCACCTGCACGATCATCAGGTAGTGCTCGAACACCGGTCCCGGCGGCGTGTGTCCCATCTCCACGCCCAGGCTGCCGAGCCAGAAATTCCACGAGTCCATGCGCGAGGCCAGGTGCACGAGCGTGTAGTCCAGCAGTCGGCGCGGCTCATCGAACGGGCCGTAGCGGCGCAGGAAATCCGGGCTGCAGATCGGCACCACCGCGTCTTGCAGCAGGAACTCCATCTCGGCGCCGCTCCATGAGGACTTGGCGCCGAAATGAATGGCCGCATCGATGTCCTCGATGTGGAAGTTGAACGGCGACAGGTGGGTGGTGAGGTTCAGGATGACGTCGGGATGGCGCGCCGAGAAATCGGAATAGCGCGGCATCAGCCACCGGGCCGCGATGCTGGGCAGCACCGCGAGGTTGAAACGGCCGCTGCTGCGGCCACCGGCCTTGAGCTCGACCGAAGCGGCCTCGAGCTTGTGCAGCAGCGGCTGGATGCGCCGCAGGTACGCATCGGCCGCCGGCGTGAGCGTCAATCGCTTGCCTTCACGCACGAACAGCAGCGTGCCGAGTTCGTCCTCCAGGGCCTTGATGAGCTTGCTGATCGCGCCCTGCGTCACGCACAACTCGTCGGCCGCGCGGGTGAAGCTGTGGTGCCGGGCACTGGCCTCGAACGCCAGCAGGCACGAAAGGGAGGGCGTGTGGGTTCGCATTCAATGCATGAGCGTTGGTCATCCACCAAGGAGGAAAAATCGCTTTCGGCCGTGCAACGCAATTTTCATAATCGTCGCGGACACGCCGCATTCTAGGGAGAACAGGCGTAATTCCCATCGTTTTCAGGCACGCCATCTTTCTCCGGATCCATGAGCAATGGAATTGGTGGCGATGCTGAATCGGCCGCCTTGGCATGGACCGCACAGGAGAAGAAATTGCCTCACGAGACATCGTTGCCCCGGGTCGTTCGCGCCGCCCGCGGGACCGAACTTCGAACCCGCAGCTGGCGCACGGAGGGGCCGTTGCGCATGCTGATGAACAACCTCGATCCGGACGTTGCGGAGAATCCCGCGCAACTGATCGTCTATGGCGGCGTGGGGCGCGCGGCGCGCAATTGGGACGCCTTCGATCGCATCGTCGAAACGCTCGAGCGGCTGGACGACGACCACACCCTGCTGGTGCAATCCGGCAAACCCGTGGGCGTGTTCCGTACCCATGCGATGGCGCCGCGCGTACTGATCGCCAATTCCAACCTCGTGCCCAAATGGGCCACGCAGGACCACTTCAACGAGCTCGAGCGCAAGGGCCTGATGATGTTCGGCCAGATGACGGCTGGCTCCTGGTTCTACATCGGCAGCCAGGGCACGGTGCAGGGCACCTACGAGACCTATTCGGAGGTCGGGCGCCGGCATTTCGGCGGCTCGATGGAGGGCCGATGGATGCTCACCGCGGGGCTCGGCGGTATGGGCGGCTCGCAACCCCTGGCCGGGCGGATGACGGGCGCCGCGATCCTCGTGGTGGAGTGCCAGCAGAGCCGCATCGACATGCGCCTGCGCACCGGCTACCTCGACGTGCAGGCGCGCGATCTCGCGCATGCGCTCGAACTCGTCGACGAGGCGCGTGCGCAGCGCCGCGGCTTGTCGATCGCGCTGTGCGGCAATGCCGCCGAGGTCCTGCCCGAGATCGTTCGCCGCGGCCTGTGTCCCGACGTGGTGACCGACCAGACCGCCGCGCACGACCTGCTGCACGGCTACCTGCCCGCCGGCTGGAACGTGGCGCGCTGGGAGGCGGCGCGCGCGAGCGACCCCCGCGCGGTCGAGCAGGCGGCGCGCGCATCGATCGCGCTGCATGTGCGCGCGATGCTGGACTTCAAGGCGCGCGGCGCCGTGGTGTTCGACTACGGCAACAACATCCGCCAGGTCGCGCTCGATGAAGGCGTGGCGCAGGCCTTCGACTTTCCGTCGTTCGTGGTGGCCTATGTGCGGCCGCTGTTCTGCGAGGGCAAGGGGCCTTTCCGCTGGGTCGCGCTGTCGGGCGATCCGCAGGACATCTACAAGACGGACGAGCGCCTGCGTGCCTTGTTCCCGCGGGACCAGGCGCTGGGCCGCTGGCTCACGATGGCGCGCGAGTGCGTCAGGTTCCAGGGCCTGCCCGCGCGCATCTGCTGGCTCGGCCTGGGCGAGCGGCATCTCGCCGGGCTCGCGATCAACGAGATGGTGCGCAACGGCGAGCTCAGCGGGCCGATCGCCATCAGCCGCGATCACATGGACTCGGGCTCGGTGGCCAGCCCGAACCGCGAGACCGAAGGCATGCTCGACGGTTCCGACGCCGTGGCCGACTGGCCGCTCCTGAATGCGCTGCTCAACACGGCCTGCGGGGCCGACTGGGTCAGCATCCATCACGGCGGCGGCGTGGGCATGGGCTATTCGATCCACGCGGGCATGGCGCTGGTGGCCGATGGCACGCAAGGCACCGACGAGCGCATCGCGCGGCTGCTCTGGAACGATCCCGCCACCGGCGTGATGCGCCACGCCGACGCGGGCTACGAGATCGCCGCGCGCACCGCGCGCGAGCGCCAACTGGACCTGCCTTCGCTGGCAGCCTGACTCTGAAGGAGCACGTCATGAAATGGACAAGGTACTTCCTGGCCCTCGGGCTCGTCGTCGGCGCGTCGATGGCCTCGGCGCAGACCAGGCACGTGGCGATCGCGAACATGGTCGACATTCCCCAGCTGATCCAGGTCAAGACCGGGCTCGTGGACGCACTGCGCGGCGCGGGCTACGTCGAAGGCCAGAACCTCAGGCTCGACTACCTGTCGGCCCAGGGCAACGCGGGCATCGCCACGCAGATCCTGCGCAAGTTCGTCGGCGATGCGCCCGACGTGATCGTCACCATCACCACGCCGATGGCGCAGGCCGCCTTGTCGGCCACGAGGACGGTGCCCGTGGTCTTCACCGTGGTGACCGATCCGCTCGGCGCCAAGGTGGTCCCGTCGCTGAAGCGTCCGGGCGGCAATGCCACCGGCATCTCCGACCTCGCGCCGATCGAGCGGCAGCTGCGCCTGATCAAGGCCTTCATGCCGCAGGCCAGGCGCCTGGGGGTGATCTACAACACCGGGCTCGATGGCTCGCGCTACCAGATCGAGGTGCTCAAGCCGCTGCTCAAGGCCCATGGCATGACGCTGGTCGAGGCGAATGCGCCCACCTCCAACGAGGTCGGTTCGGCCATGCGTTCGCTCGTGGGCAAGACGGACGTGGTCTGGATTCCCAACGATCCGACCGTGTACGCGGCGCTCGAATCGGCGGTGCGCATCGGCCAGGAGCAGAAGATTCCCGTGTTCACGGCCGAGACCCGCACCGTGGAGCGCGGCGCGGTGGCCTCGATCGGCTTCGACTACAACGCCGTCGGCGAAGAGGCGGCCCGCCAGGTCGTCAAGATCCTCAAGGGCGCGAAGCCCGGCGATATCGACGTGGAAACGCCGCAGGTGTTTCGCACGGTCGTGAACCAGCGCGCCGCGCAGGCCGCGGGCCTGAGCATCCCGGACGACGTGGCCCGCCAGGCCAACATCGTCAATCGCTGAGGAGGGCGGGATGAATTTCTACGCCTTGCTGGGCGCGCTCGAGACGGGGCTGATCTTCGGCTTCGTCGCGCTTGGAACCTACATCACCTTTCGCCTGCTGAAGTTCCCCGACATCACGGTGGAGGGCAGCTTCCCGCTCGGCGGTGCCGTGGCCGCCGCATCGATCGTCGCGGGCGCCAACCCCTACCTGGCCACCTTGCTGGCCTTCGTCGCCGGCATGCTCGCGGGTTCGCTCACGGCCTTCCTCAACGTCCGGCTGCGCATCCTGCACATCCTCAGCGGCATCCTGGCCTCGGTCGCGATGTATTCGGTGAACATGCGCATCATGGGGCGGCCCAACACGCCCTTGCTGGGCACGGACACGGTGTTCACGGGGCTGGGCGCGCACTTCGTCGGCAGTGCCTATGCGGTACCGCTCGTGCTCGTCCTGCTGTGCACGGCGATCGTTCTTCTGCTCAACCGCTTCCTCGCCTCCGAAACCGGCCTGGCCCTGCGGGCGACCGGCGCCAATCCGCGGATGGCGGCCGCCTACGGCATCCACACCGGCCGCATGACCTGGCTGGGGCTCGCCATGGCGAACGGGCTGTCCGCCCTCGGCGGTGCGCTTTTCGCGCAGACGCAGGGCTCGGCCGACGTCAACATGGGCGGCGGCGTGGTGGTCGTCGGTTTCGCCGCCGTGATCGGCGGCGGGGTGCTGATCAGGAACACGACCATCGTGCGCGCGACCTTGTCCGCGCTGGTGGGCGCCGTGCTCTATCGCATCGCGGTGGCACTGGCCCTGGACGTCGACAGCATCGGGCTCACGCCCTCCGACTTGAACATGGTGACCGCGGCGCTCGTGGCACTGGCACTGGTTGCGCCCGGCGTGGGCCTGGCCGGTGCGCTGCGCGGGAGAAAAGCATGATCAGGGTCGAGAAGCTCGATGTGGTCTTCAATCCCGGCTCCGCGCTCGAGAACCACGTGCTGCGCGGCCTGTCGCTGGACATCCCCCAGCAGCAGTTCATCACGGTGATCGGTTCCAACGGCGCCGGCAAGTCCACCTTGCTCAATGTGCTCGCGGGAGAGACGGCCCCCACCGGCGGGGCCGTCACGATCGACGGCGAAGCCATCGCCGGCTGGCCGGTCGCGCGCCGCGCCGGGGCCATCGCCCGTGTCTTCCAGGACCCGCTGGCGGGCACCTGCGAGGAACTGACGATCGAGGAGAACATGGCCATCGCCCTGGCGCGCGGCCATGCGCGCGGGCTGGGTCACGCGGTGACGGCGCCTCGGCGCGAGCGCATCCGCGCCGCGCTGGCCCGGCTCGGCCTCGGGCTGGAGAACCGGCTGCACGACCGCATGGGCCTGCTCTCGGGCGGGCAGCGCCAGGCGATCAGCCTGCTGATGGCATCGCTCAACGCGTCGAGCCTGCTGCTGCTCGACGAACACACGGCCGCGCTCGATCCGCGCACCTCGGAGTTCGTGATGAAGCTGACGGATGACCTCGTGCGCGAGCTCAAGCTCACGGTGCTGATGGTCACGCACAGCATGCGCCAGGCGCTCGATCACGGCGACCGGACCATCATGCTGCACCAGGGGCGCATCGTCTTCGACATCGCCGGCAGCGAACGCGAGCGGCTCGATGTTCCCGACCTGCTGGCGCTGTTCTCCCAGCGCAGCGGCAAGGAACTCAGCGACGACAGCCTTCTTCTGGGATGACCTTCTCATGACCCAACAACAACTTCTGAACGGCCTGCGCATCGTCGACCTGTCGCGCGTGATGTCGGGGCCTTATTGCACCGCACTGCTGGCCGACGTGGGGGCCGAGGTGATCAAGATCGAGACGCCCGTGACCGGCGACGATTCGCGCCACTTCGGCCCCTTCGTCGACGGCCGCAGCGTCTACTTCTCCTTGCTGAACCGCAACAAGAAGAGCGTCACGCTCAATCTCAAGGACGAGCGCGCGCGCGAGATGCTGTATGCGCTGATCGATACCGCCGATGCGGTGGTCGAGAACTTCCGCCCCGGCGTCGCGCAGCGGCTGGGGGTGGACTACGAGACGCTGAAGGCGCGCAATCCCTCGCTGGTGTACCTGAGCATCTCGGGCTTCGGGCAGCAGGGCGAATTCAAGGGGCGGCCGGCCTATGACCTGATCATCCAGGCCATGTCCGGGCTCATGAGCACCACGGGCCGTCCCGGGCAGGAGCCCACCTGCGTGGGCGACTCGGTGGCGGACCTCGTGACGGGCCTGTTCGGTGCCTGGTCGCTGATGACGGCGCTGTTCGCCCGCGAGCGGGATGGCCAGGGGCGCCAGATCGACCTGTCGATGTTCGATGCGATGCTGGCCCTGCAGCTCACCAGCGCGAGCCGCCTGTTCGCCAGCGGCACGGCGCCGCAGCGCGTGGGCAATCGCCATCCCGTGACGTCGCCGGTGGACTGCTTCGAGGCCCGCGACGGCTGGGTGGTGATCGTGGTCAGCAACGACGGATTCTTTCGCCGCTTCGCGCCGTTGATCGGCAAGCCCGAGTGGGTCGAGGATCCGCGCTTCGTCGACAACCTGCAGCGCGCGCGCAACGAGCCGGCGCTGAAGGCGGCGATCACGGCATGGTCGCGCGAGCGGACCGTGGACGAGGTGGTCCAGGCCTGCCTGGAGGCCGACGTTCCGGCGGGCCCGGTCTGGGATCTGCAGCAGGCCCATGCGCAGTCCGCGCGGCAGGATCGAGGGCGGGTCGCCCAGGCGCAGGATGCCGAGCGCCCCTGGCCGTTCGTGCTGCAGCCGGCCGTGTTCTCTTCGGGGGATCCGGCGAAGGTCCAGGCCGATCCTTTGTTGGGTGCGCACACCGACGAGGTGTTGCAGGGCATCGGCATCGCGCCGGCGGATCTTGCGCAACTGCGCGCGCGGGGGGCCGTATGAAGTCGTGGATCGTCAGGGACGTCACGCAACCGCCGGAGCTCATGGAGATGCCGCTGCCGCATCCCAAGCCGGGCCAGGTGCTGGTGCGGGTGGCCGCTGCCGGGCTCAATTTCTCGGACGTGCTGATGACGCGCGGCGCCTACCAGATCCGGCCGCCGCTGCCCTTCACCCCGGGCCAGGAGATCAGCGGCATCGTCGAGAGCGTTTCGGGCGGTGGCGCCTTCAGCCCCGGCGACCGGGTCGCCACCAAGGTCATGTGGGGCGGCTTCGCGCAGTTCGCCGTGGCCGAGGCCTCGTGGCTGGTGCGCGTGCCCGAGGAAGTCCCGCTGGCCGAGGCCGCCGTGCTGCCGGTGGTCTGGCCGACCGCGTGGATCGCCATGTTCGCGCGGGCCCGGTTGCAAGCGGGCGAGACGGTGCTGGTGCACGCGGCCGCCGGCGGGGTCGGGCTGGCGGCCACCCAGCTCGCGGTTCGGGCCGGTGCGCGCGTCATCGCCACCGCGGGCGGCCAGGACAAGCTCGCGCGCTGCAAGGAGCGCGGGGCTTCGGTCTGCATCGACTACCGCGAGGACGACTGGGTTGAGCAGGTGATGCAGGCCACCGGCGGCAAGGGCGTGGATGTGGTCATCGATCCCGTGGGGGGCGATATCACGGACCGCAGCGTCAAGTGTCTGGCCCATGGCGCGCGCCTGTGCCTCGTGGGTTTCTCGAGCGGACGCATTCCCGAGATCCGCGCCAACCGTCTCCTGCTCAAGAGCGCTTCGGCGCTGGGCATCTACTGGAGCCACGAGCGCGACCTGCCGTTGATCGGGCAGGCGCTGGACGACGTGCTGGCGGGTTTCAGGCACCAGCAACTGCACGCCGACGTGGGCGGCCGCTACGCTTTCAGCGAGTTGCCTCGCGCGTTGGCCGATCTGCAGGAGCGGCGCACCTTCGGCAAGCTGGTGCTGCTGCCCGACGGCAACCCCTGACCCGGCGTTCGGCGGCCTGGGCAAGCCCAGGTGCCCGCGCGCATCCTCCGACGCCTCGACCCGGCGCGAGCGCCGGCCGTCGCCTCGCTCGTATACATTCGCCACGAAAGCGGAACACGAGGGGCGAGGATGACGGTCGGCAAGGAACGGGGCATCGCCAGCAGCCGGATGGCGGCATGCCAGGCGCGGGGATCCGGGGACGCGGTGCGCCCGTGTTCCCTTGATGGGCATGCCCGGCCATGAACGCGCAGGTGCTCGCGGCCCTGCAGTCGCTCGGCCTTTCGGAAGACACGGACGGCAAGGCGGTACGCCGCGCCTATGCCGCGCAGCTCAAGCAGATCGACGTCGCCGCGGAGCCCGCGCGGTTCCAGGCGCTGCGCGAGCGCTATGAGCTCGTGCTGGCCTGGCTCGCGCACCGCGATGCCGCAGCGCGCGATGCGCCGGACCAGACACCCGCTTCGCCGGAGGAGGCTGCGCCAACCCCGGCGGCACCTGCGAGCGGCCCCGTCGACGACGCCGCTGCGCCGTCCCGGATGCAGCGGTCCGACGACTACGCCCGCGCCGTGTTCGATGCCCTCATGGCCCGCCTCGCCGCGGCCGGCACACCGGATCGGCACGAAGCACGGGCGGCGCTGGATGCCGCGCTCGAGGACCCGCGGCTGCTGGATGTGGATGCACGGTTCCTGTTCGAGCTGGGCGTGGCCTCGTGGCTGGCCAACGGCTGGCGCCCCGGGCACGAGAAGGTGTTCGCCCCGGCCGTCGGTGCCTTCCGCTGGCGCGAGGAAGCGGCGTCGCTCTCGAGGCTGGGCCGTTCCGGCGTCATCATCGACCACGCGATCCAGGAGCTGGATGCGTACGACCGCCTGCCCGAGGTCACGCGCGAGCGCCTGCGCGAACCGATCCGGCAGCTGCGCTCGCCGGACAAGCCGGGCGTGCGCCGGCTCGCGAAGTCGCTGCCGCTGGCCGAGCAGGCGGTGCGCAACTTCCCCCACTGGCTGCACATCGTCACCAACCCCTCGAACATCGAGCGCTGGCGCGCATGGGAAGCGGCCATTCCGGGGTGGCGGCGCT
>NZ_JBZAYE010000181.1:0-12272 GCF_058244205.1 Variovorax sp. 20P10.2.4 | reverse complement strand
CTCGACCGCAATCCCATCGACGTGACCCTGGCCGGCCTGCAGCCGCAACTGCTGCGCCGCGCGCTCGGCGCGTTGCTCGACAGCCCGGGCTACGACGCGGTGGTGGTCATCGTCGGCTCCTCGGCGCTGGCCATGCCCGACCTCGTCGCCGATGCGATCCGCGACTGCCTGCCGGGCACGAGCAAGCCGGTGCTGGCCTACGTGAGCCCGCATGCGCCGGCCGTGGCCGCGCTGCTCAACGGTCGCGGCGTGCCGGCTTTCAGCGCGCCCGAGAGCTGCACCGTGGCGCTGCAGGGCATGCTGATGCAGGACGGTGCGACGCCGGTGGACGCCGTGTCGGCGGGCGCCATCGTCGACCTCGCGGGCCTGCCCGCGCAGGGCTCGTTCGACGAGGCCGAGGCCAAGGCGCTGTTCGCGCGCTTCGGCGTGCCGGGTGTGCGCGAGGTCGCGGTGCGCGATGCGCGGCAGGCGGCCGAGGCCGCACCTGCATTGGGCGAGAAGGTGGTGCTCAAGATCCTCTCGCGCCGCATCACCCACAAGACCGAGGTCGGCGGCGTGGCCGTGGCCGTGCCCGCATCGCAGGTGGCCGCGCGCGTGGCGCGCATGCACGACGACGTGGCGACCGCCACCGGCCAGGCGCCCGAGGGCTACCTGGTGCAGGAGATGGTCACGGGCGGCACCGAGATGATCCTCGGCCTGCACCGCGATGCGCTCGGCACCGCGCTGCTGATCGGCATGGGCGGCGTGACCGCCGAGCTCGTCGGCGACACCGTGCTGCGCATGGTGCCGCCGGGCGGCGCGCTGGCGCGCGAGGAGGCGGCCGCGATGCTGCGCGAACTGAAGACCTGGCCGCTGCTCGACGGCTACCGTGGCCGGGCGCCGGCCGATGTCGACGCACTGGTCGACGCGATCGTCGCGTTCTCGCGCATGGCGGGGCAACTGGGCGAACGGCTCGAGACGGCCGAGATCAATCCGCTGTTCGTGCTCGCGAAGGGGCAGGGGGTGAAGGCGGCCGACGGGGTGGTGGTGCTGGCGCAGGGCTGACGAGGGCGTCGGCGCGTCTTCTTTCTCGACGGCTACACTCCGCCTCCGCGGAGGGAGACCGTCGATGAAAGCAGGAAGCGAGCGTGGAGGATGGCGGCCGCTGGGCCTGGCCTTGCTGCTGCTTGGCCTGCTCGGCCTGCTTGCGAGTCTTCTGCACGCACGAATGACGCGGCAGGAGGCGGCCGCACCCATCCCGCCCATGGCCGTCTCGCAATCCCTGGCGCAGGGCGTGGCGTGGATCTGGCCCGACAGCAACGGCCCGTCCCCGGCAGCCGGCGAGGCGGCTTCCTATAGCCAGGCGGCGGTCTTGGTGGAGTCGCTGGTGTTTCGTGGCCCCGGCGTCGAACGGGGAGGACGCCGTCAACCCCTGGCGCTTCCCGCGGGCGCTCGCTTCATTCCCGTCATCCATGTGGAAGCGGGCGCCTCCGCGCCCGACGAATTCACGCCCGTCCAGCAGCAGGCGGTGCTTGCGGCCGTGCGCCGCCAGGCCCATGCCGCCGAGGCCGGTGGCGGCCTGCTGCAACTGGACTTCGAGGCACCGGCACGCCAGCGCGATGCCTACCGCGCGCTCGTCGCCGCGGTGCGCGAGGCGCTGCCGCCAGGCACACGGCTGAGCATCACCGCACTTGCGCACTGGTGCGCGCAAGGCGACTGGCTCGATCGGCTGCCGGTCGACGAAGTGGTGCCCATGCTCTATCGCCTGGGACCGCAGGCCGCGGATTGGCGGCGGCGCTTTGCACAGGGCGACCCGAGACTGGCGCGCCGCTGCCGCGGCGATGCACTGGGATTCGCCACCAACGATCCGCCCTCGGCGGCCCTTCTCGATCGCGCCACGCGAGCCTACTGGTTCGACGAGGCCGCATGGTCCAACCCCTCCCGTCCTCCGCTTCATCCGCTCTCATGAACATGCCCCGCACACCCTTGCGCCGTCTCTGCATCGCACTCGCCACGCTCGGTGGCCTCCTGCTCGCCGCGCCGGGCCATGCCGCCCCCGCGGCCGCCGACGACGAAAGCAAACTGCCCGACAGCCTGCGCAGCGACTACGTCGAGCCCATCAACGGCCCCGCCGACAACCGGGCCTATGCGCACGGCACGCTGGACCTGATCCAGTCGAACTATGGCCGCGCGTCCCTGTTCGTGGCCTGGCGCGTGATGCATCTGCCCGTGGGGGCCGTGGCGCGCGAGAGCCATCGTCGCCAGTCGGACTGGGTCCGCGGCGTGCCCACGCCGCCTCCGGCCGAGGACGAGATCGCCACCTGGTCGAAAGCGCGTGCCGCGTGGGTGTCGCAGGCGCCGAGCGTGCCGCCGAGCTACTTCCGGCCCGCCAAGCTGAAGGTGTCGGGGTTCGGCGAGATGGACATCGAGGTCGGCCAGTGCGGTCCCGACGCCTATGCCTTCGCCGCGCGCACGCTGGGCGAGCTCGTCGCCGATGCGTCGCTGAAGGATGCGGATCGCCGGACATGGGTCGCCGGCCAGGATGCGGTGTTTGCGCGTTGTTCGGCCACGGTGCAAAAGATGCCGGCCCTGCCCGCACTGCTGCCGGCCCGCGCGCCGGCGAAGCTGAAGGCATTGAACGCCTACCAGCGCGCCGCCGCGCTGTTCTACGGCGACGAGTTCGTCGCCGCGCGGGAGGCCTTCGATGCCATCGCCGCCGTGCCCGATCATCCGATGCGGCCCTGGGCCACGCTCGGTGCGTTGCGCTCGCTGCTGCGCGACGGCGTGCGCGACACCGAATGGGAGGCGGTCTTCGAGGACGCCTGGACGCGGCGCCAGCTGCGCGGCGCCGAGTTCAAGGCCGCCGTGGCGGAACCGGCGGCGCGCCATGGCGCCCGTGTCGAAGCCGCGTTCAAGGCCATCGACAGCCGCGCGAAGGCGGCACTCGCCGATGCCACGCTGGCACCGGTGCACGAGGCCATCCGCTACACCGCGCGCCGGGCGTTCGTTCAGCTCATGCCGGGAATCCCGCTGCGCATGACGATGACGGCGATGGAACGGCCGGAGTTCAACCCCTACGAATCGAGTGCGCTGGATTTCTTCCAGGAGCTCTATCCGATGGTGGCCCCCGACCGGCCGACGGGCGTGCTCGGGGAGGCGTTGCGGCGGCATGCGTGGTTCGATTTCGTCCTGACCGTGCAGGGCTGCTCCGACGCACAGAAAGCGCAGGACGTCAGCGTGTGCGATGCCGAGCATCTCCATGCGCTGGCCCGATGGCAGGAAACGAAGGACAGTGCCTGGTTGCTGGCGGCGCTGATGACGGCGCGCCAGCCCTCCGCGGCAGATGTGCCCGCCGCCGATGCAGCGCGTGCCGTGGCGGTCGACCGTCCGGAATGGGCGAGCCTGCAGTTCCATGCGGCGCGCGTGCTGCGCGCGCAGGGGCGCGGCGCGGAGGCCCGCGCGGCGCTCGATGCACTGGCGGCATCGCCGGTCGTGCACAAGCGCGACCGGCCGCTGCTGGAAGCCGAACGCAGAGGGCTTTGAGGCGCGCGGGCGCAGGGCCTCAGCGACGCGTCTTCCTGTCCCGCAGCAGCTTCTCCAGACTGGGCCTCGACTGCTCGAAGCTCGGCATCATGGCGGTGCGCCTTTGCTTCACCTCGATGACGTGCCAGCCGAACGGCGTGTGCACCGGCGGATCGGTCATTCCGGCCGGCCCCAGCGCCTCCATGGCCGCGGCGAACTCCGGCACGAAATAGACGCCGAAGTTCCAGCCGAGCTCGCCGCCCTTTCGATTGGAGCCTTCGTCCAGGGAGACCGCGTTGGCCACCGAGCCGAACGATTCCCCGGCGCGCACGCGAGCGAGCGCCGCTTCCGCCTGCGCCTGGGTGCGGACCATGATGTGGCGCACGTCGTATTCGTACTGGCCCTGGAACCTGGCGGTCCACTCCGCGCTGGCGCGGGCGTATTCGGCGCGGAGTTCTGCTTCCGTGACCTGGGGGCTCGTGCTCTGGCACGCAGCCAGGATCAGCGCGAGAAGCGCGATCGCGACGCGCGGGGACGGTGTTTTCACGAGGTTCATGCGGGATGGCCGGAGGGCCGTGGATGCGGGGATGAAATCGGACCGCATTCTGCAACGGCCCCGCATCAAGCCAGGCTCTTGAAGCTGCAGCACTCCCTGGCCAGCGCGGCCAGCGACCAGCCGATCATCGGATGGTGATGCGGATGGAACACCGCGTAGTAGCTCAGCGACGGCGCCGGCGGCTGGGTGCGTATGCGCTGCAGCCTGCGTTCGCGCAGCGCTCCGCGCACCACCACGCGCGGCATGCAGCTGATGCCGAAGCCGGCCTCGACCAATGCCGCCAGCGCCACCATGCTGCTCGATCCCACGGCCCACACCGGCTCGGAAGCCGTGTTGCCGAGCAGCTTCTGCACGAGCATGGTGAGTCCCGAGGCCGGCCCCTGGTCGATGATGGGATGGCGCCGCAGGTCCTGCATGGACTCGATGCCGCCCGCGGGCAGCAGGCCGGGCTTGCAGACCCATTCGAAGGGCACGGTGCCGAGCTGCATCGACGACATCTCGGGGGCCACGTAGTCTTCCTGCAGGATGGCGATGTCGAGCTTGCCGGCCTGCAGCATGTCGCGCACCGTGCCCGACAGGTCGACGTGCGGCACGACGACGAGCTCTGGGTACAGGTCGCGCAGGCGCGAGATGAAGGCGCCGAACCAGGTCATGACCGTGAGCTCGGTCACCCCGATGCTGATGCTGCGCACGCCTGCCGTGGGCGATCGACGCAGCGCCTCGAGCTGGGTGGTCTCCGCGATCATGGCCTCGCAGAAGCCCAGCAGCTGGCGTCCGTGCGAGGTCAGCTTGATGCCTTTGCGCCCCGCATGGAACAGCACGTGCGCCGACTCGAGCTGCAGCTCGTGCAGCCGCTTGGCGACGGCGGAGGGCGTGACATGCAGGCGCTCGGCGGCCGCGTCCTGCGAGCCCAGCGTCGCGCTCCAGTAGAAGGCCTGGATGCGCGCCAGCGTGGTCATGCCGGCCCTCCGTGCAGCCATGAGGGCAGCGACATCCAGCGGCGGAAGTCGCAGGCCTGGCGGCCGAGCTGCGCGATGTCCTCGACCAGGGCCGAGGCGTTGGCCGTCAGGTAGGCGATCTCGTAGCGCACGGGCTTGCCGGCCGGTGTCGAGCGCACCGCCTGCAGATGGCAGCGGCGCAGCCAGCGCGGGTCGATCTCCTTGGGCAGCGTAACATCCCCGAGGCCCACGATGGCCGCGCAGATCTGGCCGACCAGCAGGCTTTGGGCGGTGCCGTCGTCTTTAGCTGCGGGGACCGAGGCTTCGCGCAAAGCCGAAGTGAAGCGAAGCTGCTTCAGCGGTGGCAGCGCGATGCGCGTGGCCTTGCAGCTGGCGGGCAGGTCGTGCGCGACCGCGAGCTGGATCTCCCGCGAGGCCAGCAGCTGCGGCAGCCGGTGCGTCTCCGCCACGACCACGGACAGCTTGCAGGCCGGCAGGTGCGCCTCGACCAGGCGCGCCCAGGCCGGCAGCCAGGTCGCGGCCACGAGCTCGGGCACACCGAGCACCACGCGGCGGGTGCGCGGGCTCGAGGAACCGGCGAGAAAGCGGTCGATGTTGTTCCTGAGGTGCAGGATGCGCCGCGAGCGCGTGACCAGGTCGCGGCCTTCCGCGTTGAGCGTCGCCGTTCTCGAGCTCCGGTCGAAGAACGGCCGTCCGAACTCCTGCTCGAGCAGCTTCACGTTGCGGCTCACCGTGGGCTGGGCCAGGCCCAGTGCCTCGCCCGCCTTCTGGAAGCTCAGGTTGTCCGCTACCGCGACAAGGCTCTCGAGCTGCTGGAGGGAAGGCATGCGGTCATGAAGTCGGGGGCGGGAGGTCGGCGGTCTGCGTGGCTGCGGCGGATTGTCGAGCGGGGCGCAGCACGCGTCCAGCGCGCGCGCCGGTGTGCGCGCCGTTGCGGTAGGTCAGCTCGCCATTCACGACCACCACTTCGATGCCGGTGCTGACTCTCGTGGGGCAATCGTAGTCCGCCTCGTCGATCACGGTATCCGGATCGAAAACCACGAGATCGCCTTTCTTGCCGACCTCGAGGGTGCCCCGGTCTCGCAGGCCGAATTTGCCGGCGGTCAATCCCGACATCTTCCAGACCGCCGTCTCGAGCGAGAAGAGGCCCACTTCCCGGCAGTAGTGGCCCAGCACGCGCGGAAAGGTTCCCCACAGCCGGGGATGAGGGCGTTCGCCCTTGGGCACGCCGTCCGAGCCGACCATCGTGTCGTCATAGGCCAGGATGTTGCGCAAGTCGCCTTCGTCCTGATTGAAGTAGACCGCCGTCGCCGGAAGCAGCCGCTTCGCGGCGTCCATCTTGCTCACTTGCCACAGCGCTGCGATATCCGCAATCGTCTGGCCCACGAACTCCGGATGCGGATCGCTCGACGCGATCACCACCTTCGAGGCCAGTCGCTTGGGGTCCAGGTGCAGCGTCGTCGAACTCGCGTTGTACGGATAGCAGTCCAGGGACACGTCTTGCGATGCCTTGGCCCTCGATATCCTGGCCAGCGAGACAGGCGAATTTCCAAAATTTTCCTGCAGCATGTGCTTGTGGTGGGAGACCACGACGGGAACGCTCAGGGCGCGCCCGATCTCGAGCGTTTCTTCCAGCGCCTCCATGCACTTCGAATCCTCGTTGCGCATGTGGGTCACATACAGTGCCGAGGCCTCGGTCAGCGGCTGCGCGACACCAACGATTTCCGCGGTGGAGGCCTGCGCTGCCGGCGGGTAGGCCGTGCCGGTCGACAGGCCGAAGGCACCGGCCTCGAGCGCTTCGCAAACCATCAGTCTCATGGCCTCGATCTCGGCGACGTCGGCACTGCGATCCACCGATGTCATGGCAACGACTCGCAATGTCGTATGGCCGACCAGGGGGATGACATTCACCGACGCCGGCGCTGCGGCCAGTGCGCGCAGGTAGTCCGCAAACGATTCGAAGCGCGGTGCGCCATCGGGCACCACGATGTCCAGCGGCGCGGGAATCGGCGTGTCCGGTCGCAGCGGCGCCAGGCTCACGCCGCAGTTTCCCGTGACCACGGTGGTGACCCCTTGAGAAATCTTGTACAGCATCTCGGGCTGATGGATCAGCGAGAAATCGTCGTGGGTGTGGGAGTCGATGAATCCAGGCGCGACGATCTTCCCGTGTGCATCGATGGAGATGGTGCCGGTCGCTTCGGACAGGTCGCCGATCGCAGCCACATGGCCTTCGCGAATGCCGACGTCGGCGCGGAAGCGAGTCTTTCTGCTGCCGTCTATGAGCACGCCGTTCAGGACGAGCAGATCGAAGCTTTCTCTGTTCTTCATGGTTGCCACTTCCCGGTTGACCTCAGTTGACTTGGATATTGGCTTTTTCGATGATGGGCCGCCATTTGCTGGCCTCGGACTCGGCGTACTTCCTGAACTCCTCCTCCGATCCTCCCGCCGTCTCCATGCCCATCGACAGCAGCTTTCCCTTCATCTGGGGATCGTGGAGCACTTCGTTGAATACCGCATTCAGCTTGGTGATCGTCGCCTTCGGAGTGCCCGCGGGCGCGACGAAGCCACCCCAGCCCACGCTTTCGAAGCCGGGCAGAACCGTCTCTGCGACCGTGGGCACATCGGGAAAGAGCTGCGACCGCGTCGTGCTGGTGATGGCGAGGGGCTTGAGGCGTCCGTCCTTGACGAACGGAGCGATGGACGACATGTTGTCGATCATGATGTCGACCTGACCTCCCACCACGTCCGCGATCGCCGCCGGACTTCCCTTGTAGGGCACGTGCGTGAGCGGCGACTTGGCGTACTGGCTGATCAACTCACCGGTGAGATGCGGAGAAGTCCCGAGTCCGGAGGAGCCGAACGTGAATTTGCCAGGCTTCTTCTTCGCTTCCGCCAGCAGCTCAGCCAACGAGTTTTCCGGCACGCCGCGATTGACGGCGATGATGCTCGGCACCTTCGCGAGGAGAACGATGGGAATCAGGTTCTCGGGCTTGTAGGGCAACTTGTTGAAGAGCGACTTGTTGGTCGCCAAGGTCGCGTTGTTTCCGTAGCCGATGGTGTAGCCGTCCGGTGCGGCCTGCTCGATCGCGATCATCCCGATGAATCCGGCACCCCCGGGCTTGTTCTCGATCACGAAGGTCTGCCCCAGCCTGCGGCCGGCTTCGGTGGCCACCGTTCGCACGAGGATGTCGGGTGAACCGCCCGCCGCCGACGGGACGATGACCCGGATCGGTTTGTTGGGATAGCCTTGAGCGTGGGCGCTCGAGAACCCGACCACTGCGACCACCGCGGCAAGAAGGTGTGGAACAGAGAATCGCATGAGTGTCCTTTGAGTTGAAGCAGGTTGGCACATGGAGGTCGCTCAGAATCGATCGGCTCGATAGGGGCGGGGATCGAGAAAGGGTGATTCGCCCGCGATCATTTCCGCCAGCATCCGGCCGGTGGTGGGACCCAGCGTCAGGCCCTGGTGGCCATGGCCGAACGCGCACCACATGCCAGGCACCTTCGGTGCGGGCCCGATGACGGGAATCATGTCGGGCATGCAGGGCCGGATGCCCATCCAGGGCTGCGTGTCCACGCGCTCGCCCAGCGGCAGCAGTCGCTTCGCCACGGGCTCCGCGCGCGCCAGCTGCACGGGCGTCGGCGGACGGTCCTCGGCATCGAACTCGACGCCGGTGGTCAGCCGCACGCCGCGCGTCATCGGCACCAGCAGGAAGCCGCTCTCGGTGTCCATCAGGGGCCGGGTCAATGTCGCGCCGTCGCGCAAGGCGTAGTGCATGTGGTAGCCGCGCTTGCCGAACAGCGGTGGGCTGTAGCCGAAGCGTTGCGTCACCCGCGTGGAGAAGGCGCCCAGCGCCACCACGAGGTCGGATGCGGTCACCGTGCCGCCGTCCGTGGGGAGCGTCCACTGCGATCCCCGGCGCTCGAGTTGCATCGCATCGCCCTTCAGCAAGGCGCCTCCGAGGTCGACGAACAGCTTAGCCAGCGCGGCGAGCAGCGCGCCCGGATCGCTCAGCGAGAGCGAGTCGGTCCAATGGATCGCACCCGCGCGGCGTGGCTGGAAGCTGGGCTCGGCGTTGCGCAGCCCGCTGTCGCTGAGCACCTCGAAGTTGACGCCGAAGTCGCGCCGCGCCGTGGCGGCGAGCTCCGCCGCCGATGCGAGCTCCCGGGCCGAGGAGAACGCGCGCACCCAGCCCAGCGGACGAAACAGCTCGGCCACGCCTGCCTGCGTGGCCAGGTCCAGGTGCTCGTCGAGGCAGGTCATGATGAGCGCCGCTTCCCTGTGGACGATCGCGGCGTATGGCCCCGGTGCGGAGCAGCTCCAGTACCGCAGCAGCATCGGCGCGATCCGCAGCAGTTGCCGCGTCGTGTAGGCCACGTCGATGGAGCGGTTGCCCGCGATGCGCAGCAGCGTGCGCAGGTCGCGTGGAAACCGGAAGGGGAACACGGAATCGCGCTGGATCAGGCCGCCGTTGCCGAAAGATGCACCCGCACCGGGCCCCACCTTGTCCACCACGATGGCCGCGATGCCGCGCCGGCGCAGATGGATCGCGGTGGAGAGACCGACGATCCCGGCGCCCAGTATCAGGACTTCCTTGTTCGCGTGCATCTGGACCGGCTCAGCGCGCCTCATCGCCGTTCGCGTCGGGAATGGCGGCGATCACCGCGATCTCGAGGCTGGCACCCAGCTGGAGTTCGGCCCCGACCGTTGCGCGCGCTGGTTCGCGACCGGGAACCAGCCAGGCATTCCAGACCTCGTTGAGGGCCTGCACGTCGCGGTTGACGTCCACCAGCCAGATGGTGGCGGACAGCAGGTTCGATTTGTCGGTGCCCGCGGCCGCGAGGCGCCGGTCGAGTTCGGCCAGGACCTGCGCGGTCTGGCCCCGGATGTCCTGCGAGACATCCGAGGGAATGGCGCCCGACACATGGACGCCGCCGCGATGGATGACGGCGTCGCTGCGATGCTGGAGCTTGGCGGGATTGATGTGGAGGGTCATGTTGAAAAACTCGTTGCCGTGGGGAGGCGGATGCCGATGCGTGCGGGTTCCGCGCCGTCGTCGTCATGCCTTCTTGCGCAAGGCTGACCACGACGTCCAGCACTTGAAGAGATCGAATTCTGAAGACGGGCGTCCGTGCGGTAAATTGATATTCGAGGCCGTCTTCAGTTGAAAAAAACGGATGTTTCGAAGCAGGGACGAGGCGGCCGGAACGCCTCTTGCGCAGGCCGCGCGCAGCCCCGATCAGCAGGCCTGCGCTATCCTCGAACGACCATGACCGAACTGCGCATCACCACCGACAAAGCGGCGATCGACGTCGCCCTGGTTCACCGCTTCCTCAGCGAGAGCTCGACCTGGGGCCGAGGCATTCCGCTGGCCGTCGTGCAGCGCTCGATCGAGCACTCCCTGTGCTTCGGCGGCTTCATCGGTGCCGACCAGGTGGCCTTCGCCCGCGTGATCTCCGACCACGCGACCTTCGCGAACCTGGTCGACGTGTTCGTGCTGCCCGAGCATCGGGGGAGGGGGTACAGCAAGGCGCTCATGCAGGCGGTGATGGGCTTTCCCGCGCTGCAGGGGCTGCGTCGCTTCACGCTGGCGACGGGCGATGCGCATGGGTTGTACGAGCGGTTCGGGTTCACGGCACCGCTCAGGCCGCAGTCGTTGATGGAGCGGTATTTTCCAAATCTCTATGCTTCGCAGGGCTGAGCTGCGAGTTCAGCTCAAACCGCAGTCATCACGCCGGACCAGCAGGCTCCGGCAAGCCACCAGCCCGTAGCCGTACTTGGCATAGAGCCCGAAGCCCGCCACCTCCTGGCCTGGCGCGAGGCAGGTGTGCGTGGCACCGAGCCTTCTGGCCTTGTCTTCGAGCGCATCCATGACCAGATGGCACAGCCCTCGACCTCGATGCGATGGCGTCGTGAACATGTCGGAGACATAGGCGGCGTGTCCCGGCAGGTGGACCAGCTGCCCCTTGGCGACGACCTCGTTGTCGATGCTGGCGAAGAAGTTGTGAATGAACGGGTCCTGGCGCATGCCGGGATTGGAGATGCCGGGCAGCGACGCATGGCGCGCCATGTCTTCGCTGCTGGCCACTTCGTGAACATGGGCCTCGTGCGGCAGGGACCGATGCCATGGCGTGTGCAGCGCGCGGCCGAGCAGCGTGCTGACCCATGCCTCGGCATACCCCGCATCGAGAAAAGCCCGTGCATCGACCGACGGGTCCGCGGAAAACAGGTTCACCACATGCTCGCCTTCGCCGCCGGTGGCCTCGCTCACTTCCTGCAGGCCGGCAGCACCGGGGCCGGCGCAGAAGAACTCGCTCGTATAGTCGAATCGACGCGGCCACGGCCAGCTCAATGGCGCCGGATAGACGATCCTCGTGGTGCTTCCGTGCGCGCAGACGGATGCGTCCAGTTCGTTGTGCTCGCGATGAGCGAGCGAACGGATGAACGAGGTGACGGCTGCTGGATCCATGGGAGGATTCTGCGGCAACCGCCGGGACGCGCCGGCCTTCGCAGCAATGCTCAGGCGGCCTTCAGCCCTTCCTGCCCATAAGTCCCCGCCGCCCGCACATCCGCCGGATCGAAGCTCGCCCCCGCCCCCTGCTGTTCGCGTTGCACCGCGAGCCGTGCGCCTTCCTGCGCGGCCATGTCGAACAGGCGATTGGGGTCGTGCCGGCGCAGTTGCAGCGCGGCCGCTTCCAGCCCGGCGGCGATCTCGATCTCGCGCTGGCCCGAAGCCATGCCGTCGAGCAGCAGGCCGGCCGCGACGGCGGGCTCCATGCCCTGGTCGATGTTCGCGTCGGAACGGCCGCGGGCGCTGCCGTCGGCGCCGAGCGCGTTGATCGACACCGCGGTGCGCACCGAGCCCGGCAGCGCGACGCTGACGCGGATGCCGTAGGCCTGCTCGACCTCGGCGCGCAGGGCATCGAAGTAGCCCTGCACCGCATGCTTGGCGCCGCTGTAGCCGGTGCGCAGCGGCGCGCCGACCTTGCCGGCCACCGAGCCGATCACGGCGATGTGGCCGCTGCGGCGCTCGGCCATGCGCGGCAGCACGAGCTGGGTGAGGGCGACGGGTGCGAGGTAGTCGACTTCGATCAGGCGGCGATAGACGGCGAGGTCGGTGTCGATGGCGAGGCTGCGCTGGGCGATGCCGGCGTTGTTGATCAGCACGTCGATCCGGCCCTGCCAGCCGGCGGCGCGTTCGACGATGGCCGGCAGGGCGTCGTAGTCGGTGGCCTCGAAGGGCAGTACCAGCACG
>NZ_JBZAYE010000180.1:0-12287 GCF_058244205.1 Variovorax sp. 20P10.2.4 | reverse complement strand
TGACCCAGTCGCAGCGCGCCACCACGCGCATCTCGTGCTCGACCAGCACCACCGTGTTGCCCGCGTCGACCAGCTCGTCGAGCTGCGCCATCAGCCGGTCCACGTCCGACGGATGCAGCCCGGTGGTCGGCTCGTCGAGCACGTAGAGCGCGTCGCCGCGCTGCGCACGCTGCAGCTCGGTCGCGAGCTTGATGCGCTGGGCCTCGCCGCCCGACAGCTCGGTGGCCGGCTGCCCCAGGCGCAGGTAGCCCAGGCCGATCGCCGCGAGCAGGCGCAGCGGCCGCTCGATCGGTGCGTCGTCCCCGAAGAAGGCATGCGCCTCGTCCACCGTCATCGCGAGCACGTCGGCGATGCTCTTGTCGCGCAGCCGCACCTTCAGCGTCGCCGCATCGAAGCGCGAGCCGCCGCACTGCGGGCACGGCGCATAGACGCTCGGCATGAACAGCAGCTCGACGCTGACGAAGCCCTCGCCCTCGCAGGTCGGGCAGCGGCCCTTGGCGACGTTGAACGAGAACTGGCCGGCATCGAAGCGGCGCGCCTTCGCGGCGCGGGTCTGCGCGAACAGCTTGCGCACGTGGTCGAACAGCCCGGTGTAGGTCGCGAGGTTGGAACGCGGCGTGCGGCCGATCGGCTTCTGGTCGACCCGCACCAGGCGCCGGATCCGGTCCAGGCCCTCGACGATGCGGCCGTGCGTCTCCTGGGCGAGCGAGGGCTCGCCCTCGCCCGGCTCGTCGTCGGCCGGCGCCTCGTGGCCCAGGTGGGCCGCCACCAGCTGCACCAGGGCCTGGCTCACGAGACTCGACTTGCCCGATCCCGAAACGCCGGTGACCGCGGTCATCGCGCCGATCGGAAAAGCCGCATCGACCGCCTCGAGGTTGTTGCGCGTGACGCCCTCGAGCCGCAGCCAGCCCTGCGCCGAACGCGGCGGCCGGCCCGCATCGCCGGCGGCCTCGGGCGCGAACAGGTAGGCGGCCGTGCGGGAAGCTGCCACTTCGCGCAACCCGGCGGGCGGCCCGCTGTAGAGCACCTCGCCGCCCTTCTCGCCCGCGCCGGGCCCGACATCGACCAGCCAGTCGGCGCGGCGCATCAGGTCCAGGTCGTGCTCGACCACGAACAGCGAGTTGCCCGCGCGCTTGAGCGCATCGAGCGCGTCGACCAGTGCCTCGGCGTCGGCCGGATGCAGGCCGGCCGAAGGCTCGTCGAGCACGTAGACCACGCCGAACAGCTTGGAGCGGATCTGCGTCGCGAGCCGCAGCCGCTGCAGCTCGCCCGGGGACAGCGTGGGCGTTGCGCGATCGAGCGAGAGATAGCCCAGCCCGAGGCCCAGCAGCGTCTCGAGCCGCGCCAGCGCGTCCTGCGCGATGCGCTGCGCCACGATGCGTTTCTCGGCCGACGGCACGGTCTTGCCATGTGCCTCGCCGCGCGCGGCCGGCCGCAGCACCTGCGCCAGCGCGCCCAGCGTCAGGTGCGAGATCTGCCCGATGTCGAGCCCCGCGAAACGCACCGACAACGCCTCGGCCTTGAGCCGCTTGCCCTGGCAGGCCGGACACGACGCGCCCGACATGAAGCGCGAGACGCGGTTCTTCATCAGCGTGCTCTGCGTGGTGGCGAAGGTGTGGAGCACGTACTTGCGCGCGCCCATGAAGGTGCCCTGGTAGCTGGGCTCGAGCTTGCGGCGCAGCGCGGCGCGCGTCTCGGCCGGCGTGAAGCCCGCATAGACCGGCACCGTCGGCTGCTCCTCGGTGAACAGGATCCAGTCGCGCGTCTTCTTCGGCAGCGCGCGCCACGGCGTGTCGACGTCGATGCCCAGCGTGACGAGGATGTCGCGCAGGTTCTGCCCCTGCCAGGCCGAGGGCCAGGCGGCCACCGCGCGCTCGCGGATCGTGAGGCTGTCGTCGGGCACCATCGCGCGCTCGGTCACCTCGAACACCCGGCCCAGCCCGTGGCAGACGGGACAGGCACCCTGCGGCGTGTTGGGCGAGAAGTCCTCCGCGTGCAGCATGGCCTGGCGCGCCGGGTAGTCGCCCGCGCGCGAATAGAGCATGCGCAACAGGTTCGACAGCGTGGTCACGCTGCCCACCGAGGAGCGCGTGCCCGGCGTGCCGCGCTGCTGCTGCAAGGCCACGGCCGGCGGCAGCCCGTCGATGGCATCGACCGCCGGCACGCCGACCTGGTCGATCAACCGTCGCGCATAGGGCGCCACCGATTCGAGGTAACGCCGCTGCGCCTCGGCATACAGCGTGCCGAAGGCCAGCGAGGACTTGCCGGAACCCGAGATGCCGCTGAAGACCACGAGGGCATCGCGCGGGATGTCGACGTCGACGTTGCGCAGGTTGTGCTCGCGCGCGCCGCGCACGCTGACGAAACGGTGGGGGGCCGGATCGGCCGGAGGTCTGGGTTGTTGAGGCATGGTGTTCGCAGTGGCTGGCGCCGCAGGCCGATATTGATGGCAGACATCGCAGCGGCGCCTTGCAGGACAAGGGCGCGACCTCGATTCGGCGCGGGCAAAGGCCGGCACGATAAGGCATGCCTGTCCCTGCCCCCCGCAAGCCCTGGAAAGCCATCGCCTGGACCTTCGTCCTGACGCTGGCCGCCACCCTGCTCGTGCTCAACCTCACGAGCGGCGAGAAGAAGCTCGACGAACAGGTGCGCCGCGAATACGCGCTGCACGATCCCCAGTACCAGCGCGCGCTCGGCGCCATGCTCGGCCCGCCGATCACCGACGGCAACCGCTTCGAGGCCTTCCAGAACGGCGACCAGATCTTTCCGCCGATGCTCGCGGCGATTCGCGCCGCGAAGCACAGCATCACCTTCGAGACCTACATCTACTGGTCGGGCGACATCGGCCGCGCCTTTGCCGATGCGCTGTCGGAACGTGCGCGCGCCGGCGTCAAGGTGCATGTGCTGCTCGACTGGGTCGGCAGCGCGAAGGTCGACGCGGACTTCATCCGCGAGATGGAGAGCGCCGGCGTGGAGATCCGCAAGTTCCACAAGCCGAGCTGGTACGACATCGCGCGCATGAACAACCGCACCCACCGCAAGCTGCTGGTGGTCGACGGGCGCATCGGCTTCACGGGCGGTGTCGGCATCGCACCCGAATGGACCGGCAATGCGCAGGACCCAACGCACTGGCGCGACTCGCACTACAAGGTCGAGGGCCCGGTGGTGGCGCAGATGCAGGCCGTCTTCATGGACAACTGGATCAAGGTCTCGGGCGACGTGTTCCACGGCGAGCGCTACTTCCCGCCGCTGCCGCCGGTGGGCACGGGCCGCGCGCAGATGTTCAGCAGCTCGCCCTCGGGCGGCAGCGAGAGCATGCACCTGATGTACCTGCTCTCGATCGCCGCGGCCACGAAGACCATCGACCTCTCGAGCGCCTACTTCGTGCCCGACGATCTCACCGTGGGCGCGCTGGTCGCGGCGCTGCATCGCGGCGTGCGGGTGCGCATCGTCACGCCGGGACCGATCATCGATTCGCAGACCGTGCGCCGCGCCTCGCGCGCCGCCTGGGGCCCGCTGCTCGAGGCCGGCGCCCAGATCAGCGAGTACCAGCCGACCATGTACCACTGCAAGGTGTTCCTGGTCGACGGCCTGCTGGTGTCGGTGGGCTCGACCAACTTCGACAACCGCTCGTTCCGGCTCAACGACGAGGCCAACCTCAACATCTACGACGAGGCCTTCGCCGCGGCGCAGACCGTGCAGTTCGAGGCCGACCTCGCGCAGTCGAAGCGGTTGAGCTACGAGGGCTGGAAGGATCGGCCGCTGCTCGAGAAGGCGTGGGAGCACCTGGCGGCGGTGTTGTCGCCGCAGCTTTGAGCGGCCGGCCCTATGCCGACACCCTGGCCTCGAGGGCCTGCAACGCCTCCGAGACGATGGCGAGCCCGTGTGCCAGATCGGCCTGGGAGATGGTCAGCGGCGGCGCGACCACGCACAGGTTGTATTTGACGTACAGCCACACGCCGCGCGCCAGCAGGTCGGATTGGAAGTCGTCCATCAGCCGCTGGTCGGCGCCCTGCCATGCGACCAGCGGCTCGCGCGTCTTGCGGTCGCGCACGAGCTCGATGCCGAAGAAGGCACCAATGCCGCGCACGTCGCCCACGATGGCGCTGCGCTCGCGGATGTCGTCCAGGCCTTGCCGGAGCCAGCCTTCGATCTCGCGCCCTCGCGTGAAGAGGCCTTCGGTCTCGTAGGCGCGCAGCGCACCGAGCCCCGCCGCCATGCAGACCGGGTGGCCCGAATAGGTGTGGCCGAACGGAAAGGGCCGGTGGTCGAAGGCTTCGGCGATCTCCTCGCGCATCAGCACGCCGCCCAGCGGCATGCAGGCGCCCGTGACACCCTTGGCGAAGCTCAGCATGTCGGGCGCGACGCCGACGCGGCGCGAGGCGAACATCTCGCCGACGCGGCCGAAGCCGCACATGACCTCGTCGTGGATCAGCAGCGCGCCGCAGCGCCGTGCGAGTTCGCGCACGCCGGCCAGATAGCCCTCCTCGTACGCGACGAGGCCGTCCGAACCGAGCACCGGCTCGATCAGGATCGCCGCGATGTTGGCGGGGTTCTCCTGCTCGATCACGCGCTCGAGATGCGCCAGCGCGCGCCGCACCTCCTCGGCCCTGTCGTCGGTGTGGAAGGGACTGCGGTAGGGATGCGGCGCGAAGAAGCGCGCGATGCCGCCCGGCGCCGCCTGCTCGCTGGCCCAGCGGCGGCTGCCGCCCGTGAGCGCGGCCGCGCCGGCGCTGGTGCCGTGGTAGGAGCGGTAGGCGCTCAACACCTTCAGCCGGCCGGTGACGAGGCGCGCGATCTTCACCGCGTCGTCGTTGGCCTCGCCGCCACCGGTGGTGAAGTGCACGCGTGCGCCGCCGCGCCAGGGCGCCCGCGCGCACAGGCGCTCGGAGAAGGCCTCGCGGATGTCGCTGCGCAAGGTGGGCGACACGAAGCACAGCGACTCGGTCTGGCGCCGTATCGCCTCGATCACCGTCGGATGGCCATGGCCCAGGTTGGCGCACATGAGGCCGCTCGACAGGTCCAGGCAGCGCGCGCCATCGGCCGTGTGCAGGTGGACGCCGGCCCCACCGACGAAGACGGGGCCGGGCCGCTGCCCCTGGCGCGACCACGGCGTCATGAAGCGCGCGGCCGCCTCGCCCGGCATGACAGCCATCACCGGCCCTCGAAGAAGGCCTTGATCTCGCGCGCGCAGACCGCGGGCGCCTCGCGGTGCACGAAGTGCCCGGCATCGGCGAAGTCGATGCTGAAGTCGGCGAAGTAGTCGCCCAAACGGTCCGACCACTCGGGGCGGATCAGGGGATCGCGGCGGCCCCAGAGGAAGCGCGAGGGCACCGTGATGCGAGGCGGTGGCGGCAGGGTCCCCTCGAGCCACTTGCGGCGGTTGGCGGCCGAGCTCAGGTACCAGTCGAAGCCGCCCTGGATGTTGTCGTTGCGCATGAACATGTCGACGTAGATCTCGATCATGTCGGCGAACACCTCGGGGTTGTCGCCCGACCAGTGATCGAGGAAGTGCGACATGTAGAGCCTGCAGCTCTCGCGCGATGCGCCGACCAGCTTCGCGGCCCATGGCAGCTGCTGGAAGTACTGGTACCAGACCTCGATCAGGTGGTCGGGCTGCCCGTAGCGCGAACCGAGGCCGGGATACGGGGTACAGAAATAGAACGCGCCCTTAAGCCGATCGCCGTGGGCCTGGCTGAAGGCCTGCAGCACGTAGGCGCCGAGGTCGCCGCCCACCATGCCGAAGCGGTCGAGGCCGAGGCGCCGCGTGAATTCGGCGATGTCCTCGGCGTGCGTCGCGGCGTTGGCATTGGCATCGGGGCCGGGTGTGGGCTTGCCGGTGAAGCCGCAGCCGCGCAGGTCGGGAACGATGAGTTCGAAATCGTTCTTCAGCAGGTCCATGAGCGGCCGGTACACCATCCAGAACTCGGGCCAGCCGTGCAGCAGCACGAGCGGCGCGCCCTGGCCGACGCGCGCATAGTGCATGTTCAGGCCGTTGGCCGGTACGTGATCGAATCGGATGCCGGAAGCGGCGGCGTCGCGCATGGCGTCATCTAGTGCAGACATGGTGTTCCTGTGGTTCATCTGTGAAAAGGCACCGCTTCGAAGCGGTGCGATGAACTTTAGGAATAGCCCCGCGCAGCGTCCAATACCGACGCGATACGCTGGCAGAGGCACGGCGTCTGGCGCGGCCCGCGCACCTCGGCTCAGCCGTGCGCCGGGCCCACCGTCTCGACGATCTGCAGGAAGTTCTTCAGCGCGACCGAAGCGTGGTCCTTGCGCCAGACCACGGTCATCGGCGAGGTCAGCACCTGCGGCTCGATGCCCACGAAGCGCACGCCGCTGCGTCCGTGCCCGCAGACGCTGGCGGGCACGAAGCTGATGCCGGCGCCGGCCGCGACCAGGCCCAGCGCGGTCTGCATGTTGCGCGCGCCCTCCTTGAGCTCGAGCACGATGCCGCGCTCGCCGAGCGCATGAAGGATCAGGTCGGTCAGGCTGGGCCGCGGATGGCGCGGATAGAGCACGGCGGCCTGGCCATGGAGCTCCTCCACGGGAATGGTGGCCCGCGCGGCCAGCGGATGCCGCGTCGGCACCGCGGCCATCAGCGGTTCGGTGATCAGCAGCCGCTGCTCGATCGCCGGATCGGGCGGCAGTCCCGGGCGCGAGAAACCGACGTCGATGGAACGCCGCGATAGCGCCTCGGCGATCTCGGCCGCCAGCAGCTCGCTGAAGGACAGCTCGACCTCGGGATAGCGGTCGCGAAACGCGTTGAGCACATCGGGCAGCACGCTGTACATGGCCGAGCCCGCGAAGCCGATCGCCAGCTTGCCGCTGTGGCCGCGGCCGATGCGCCGCACGTCGTCCACGGCGGCATCGAACTGCGACATGATCGCGACCGCGCGCTCCAGCAGCAGCGTTCCCGCCTCGGTGAGCCGCACCGGTCGGTTGTCGCGGTCGATGAGCTGCACGCCCAGCTCCTCCTCGAGCTGGCGGATCTGCTGGCTCAGCGGTGGCTGCGCGATGTGCAGCCGGTCCGCCGCGCGCGTGAAGCTCAGCTCCTCGGCCACCGCCCGGAAGTAGCGCAGGTGCCGGATCTCCAGGCGCGCGGCCGGCCCGCCCGAATGCGCGGGTCGCGAATCGTCGTCGTTCGATGGGCCAAGCAGGTGGTCGCGCATTCCGTTCTCCTGCGCGGTGCGCCTTCGGCGGTTCAGCTGTCGAGCGCCCGGTCCCGGGTCTCCGGAACGAACAGCCAGCACAGCACGAACCCCGCGCCCGCGATCAGCACAGGGTACCAAAGCCCATCGAAGATGCTGCCCGTGGCGGCCTGTATGGCGACGACCGTCGCGGGCAGCAGGCCGCCGATCCAGCCGTTGCCGATGTGATAGGGCAAGGACATCGAGGTGTAGCGGATGCGCGCCGGGAACATCTCGACCAGCATCGCGGCCATGGGGCCGAAGGCCATGCCGGTGAGCAGCTGCAGGTAGACGATGATCAGCACGATCATGAGGTGGTTGATCTGCGCGGGGTCGGCGCTGGCGCGGTAGCCCGCGCTCTCCAGTGCGCTGCCCAGTGCCTGGTCGAACGCGGCCGCGCGCTCCTTCGCGTCGGCGGCGGCACCGTCATAGGCCGGCAACGACAGCGCGCCGATGCGCACCACCGCCGCCGCTCCCGGCACCGCGGCCTCGTTGCTGTAGGGGATGCCGCGCCGCACCAGCGCGCTCTTCGCCACGTCGCAGCTCGAGGTGAACTTCGAGGTGCCGACCGGGTTGAACTGGAACGAACAGCGCGCCGGATCGGCCGCCACCACCACGGGCGAGCGCGCCTGCGCGGCCTCGAGCGCCGGGTTGGCGAAGTGCGTGAGCCCGTGATAGACCGGGAACAGCGACACGGCCCCGAGCACCAGCGACGCGAGCACGATCGGCTTGCGCCCGATGCGGTCGCTGAGGTAGCCGAAGATCACGTAGAAGGGCGCGCCCAGCAGCAGGCCGATGGTCGACAGCGTGGTCGCGGTGATGGGATCGACGCGCAGCGTGTTCACCAGGAACAGCGACGAGTAGATCGGGCCGGCATTGGTGACCACTGCCTGCCCCGCCTGCAAGCCGAACAGCACGATGAGCACCAGCTTGAGGTTGCGCCAGTTGCCGAAGCTCTCGCGGATCGGCGCGCGCGACAGCGCACCGGCCGACTTCATCTCGGCGAACACCGGCGACTCGTGCAGCTTCATGCGGATCCACACCGAGATCGCCAGCAGCACCATCGAGAGCAGGAAGGGAACGCGCCAGCCCCAGGTCTCGAAGGCCTCGGGCGACATCGCGAGCCGGCAGCCCAGGATGACACCGAGCGCCAGGCACAGGCCGACGATGAACGCGGTCTGCAGCCACGAGGTGTAGGCACCGCGTCGTCCCGGCGGCGCGTGCTCGGCGATGTAGACCGCCGCGCCACCGTATTCGCCGCCGATTGCCAGCCCCTGCAGCATGCGCAGCCCGATCAGGATCGCCGGCGCGAAGCTGCCGATCGACGAATAGGTGGGCAGCAGGCCGACCGCGAAGGTCGCGAGGCCCATGATCAGGATGGTCGCGAGGAAGGTGTACTTGCGCCCGATCATGTCGCCGAGCCGCCCGAACACCAGCGCGCCGAAAGGCCGCACCACGAAGCCGGTGCCGAAGGCCAGCAGGCCGAAGATGTAGGCCTCCAGCGGCGTGGCGCTGGCGAAGAAGTTCTTGCCGATGATCACGGCCAGCGCGCCATAGAGATAGAAGTCGTACCACTCGAAGACGGTACCCAGGGTCGAGGCGATCACCACGTGCCTGGCCTTGGAGGGACTGGGGGCCGTGGTGCCCGTCGGGGATGCGTGCATTGCTTTGTCTCCAGTTCTCGTTCGTTCTGCGGACATCGATTCGGTGCCGGGGTCAGCGGCCGCCGGCCACCGCCACGATGGCGGCGGTCACGTAGCCGGCCGAGGGCGACACCAGCCAGGCGACGCTCTGCGCCACCTCCTCGGGCAGGCCCGCGCGGCCCATCGGAATGCCGGGCGCCATGCGCGCGGCGCGGTCGGGCTTGCCGGCGGCCGCATGGAGTTCGGTCTCGATCAGGCCCGCGGCCACGGCGTTGACGCGGATGCCCTCGAGCGCGACTTCGCGCGCGAGGCCGGTGGTCAGCGTGTTCAGCGCGCCCTTGGTCGCCGCGTAGTGCACCCACTCGCCACCGCCGCCGATCTCCGCGGCGCGCGAGGATACGTTGACGATCGCGCCGCCGCGCCCGCCGTGGCGGATCGACATGCGCCGCACCGCCTCGCGGCAGCACAGGAACGCGCCCACGACGTTGACGCCGAACACCTGCGCGAGCATCCGCGCGTCCGCCTCGTCCACGCGCGAGAAGCCGCCGGTGATGCCGCCGTTGTTGACGAGCACCGTCGGCGCGCCGAGCTGCGCATCGGTCTCGCGGAACAGCCGCAGCACGTCCTCTTCCTTCGAGACGTCGGCCTGAAGCGCGATGGCGCGGCCGCCGCGCGACTCGATGTCGGCGACCACGGCGCGGGCGCTCGCCGCATCGCCCGCGTAGTTGACGACGACCGCATGGCCGTCGCTTGCCAGTTGGCGCGCGATCGCCGCGCCGATGCCGCGGCTGCCGCCGGTCACGATGGCGACCCTGTGGGTTGAAGGCATGTCTTCTCCATTCCTGTGTTGCGTGGGTGAAAACAGCAGGCGGGGTGCCTGCTGCGAACTGCCGCGGAATGAGAAGGCTTTTGCCGAAATGCGTCCAATAGCGTTGGCGTCAGAAACTATATGCAGCGCCTACACGCGCGCCCGCGCCGCCGCCTTCATAGGCTGCGCATCTGGAAGCGGACGCGGTCGGTCTTGGACGCGGGTGCCCGCCGTTCCTACGATGGCCGCATCGCAATCCAGGAGCGCCACCCGATGAGCCTCGTTCTTCCCACGCCCGGCGGAAACACCGACGACGGCACCTTGCGCGCCATCTCGGACTTCCACCCCTTCCTCTCGGCCTTCCGCCGCGATCTGCATGCGCACCCCGAGCTGGGCTTCGAGGAACGGCGCACCGCGGCGCGCGTGGCCGAGGCGCTGCAAGGCTTCGGTCTCGACGAGGTGCACACCGGCGTCGGCCGCACCGGCGTGGTCGGGGTGCTGCGCGGCCGGCGGGCCGGTTCCTCCTCGAAGTCCGTCGGCCTGCGCGCCGACATGGACGCCTTGCCGGTGCAGGAGGAAGGAACGTGCGCGCACCGCTCCGTGCATGCGGGGCGAATGCACGGCTGCGGCCACGACGGGCACGTGACGATGCTGCTGGGCGCCGCGCGCCACCTGGCGCACACGCGCGATTTCGGCGGCACCGTGCATTTCATCTTCCAGCCCGGCGAAGAGGGCCATGCGGGCGCGCGCGTGATGATCGAGGACGGCCTGTTCGAACGCTTCCCCTGCGACGCGGTCTATGCGCTCCACAACTGGCCCTCGCTGCCGGCGGGCACGGTGGCCGTCAACCCCGGCGCGATGATGGCGGCACGCGACGACTTCTGGCTCCGCATCGAGGGTGTCGGCGGACATGGCGCGATGCCGCATCGCACGGCCGACCCGGTCGTGGCCGCCTGCGCCGTGGTCGCGGCGCTGCAGACCGTGGTGAGCCGCAACCTCGATCCCGCGCTGAGCGCGGTGCTCACCGTGCATTCGCTGCAGGCCGGCGGCGCCATCGCGCATGGCGTTCCCACCCAGAGCGTGACCGTGCCGCCGGAGGCGAACATCGCCGGCATCGCGAAATGGTTCGATGCCTCCGCGGGCGAGGTCCTGCGGCGGCGCGTCGCCGAGATCGCGAAGGACTGCGCCAGCGCGTTCGGCACCCGGGCGGACGTGCGCTATCTGCCTTTCCTGCCGCCGACGGTGAACGCGCCGCCCTGCGCCGAGCTCGTGCGGCGCGCCGCGACCGGTCTGCTGGGCGCCGCGCGCGTCTTCACGGGCGTGCTGCCCAGCATGGCTTCGGAGGATTTCTCCTTCATGCTGAACGAGCGCCCCGGTGCCTATTTCTGGCTCGGCGTCGGCAAGGACGTGCCGGGCCTGCACCATCCGCACTACGACTTCAACGACGCGGTGCTGCCGATCGGCGCGGCGCTGCTGGCGACGATCGCACGCGAAGCGCTCACGGCTTGAAGCCGCGAGACGCCTCCTTCAACCGCGCAGCGACCGGAACGCCGCGCGCAACTCCGCGCTGAACAGCGCCGGCTGCTCCCAGGCGGCGAAGTGCCCGCCCTTGTCGACCTCGTTGAAATAGATGAGGTTGTGGTACGCCGCCTCGACCCACTGGCGCGGCGCGCGGTAGATCTCGCCCGGGAACACGGTCACCGCGGCCGGGATCGAGATGTCGACGGCGTTGAAGTTGTTGGCGTTGTTCTCCCAGTAGAGCTGCGCGCCCGAAGTGGCGGTCTTCGTGACCCAATAGAGCGTGATGTCGTCGAGCATCTCGTCGCGCGTGAGCGACTTCTCGGCGTCGCCGCCGCTGTAGGTCCACTCGGTGAACTTGTCGTAGAAGAAGGCGGCCAGGCCCGCGGGCGAGTCCTCGAGCGCATAGCCCAGGGTCTGGGGCCGCGTCACCATCAGCGCGGCATAGCCGCCGCCCTTCCTGTAGAGGAAGTCCAGCGCATCGAAGGCCGCTTTCTCCTTGTCGTCGAGGCCGGCGGGCGCGGGGTCGCCGTTGTTGAGTGCCCGCGCCACCTGCGGCGGCACGCTGGCCGGCATGTTGACGTGGATGCCGAGCAGGCCCGGCAGCTTCTGGCGCGCCATGCCGTCCGAGATGACCGAGCCCCAGTCGCCGCCCTGCGACACGTAGCGCGGGTAGCCCAGCCGCTTCATCAGCACGTCCCAGGCGCGGCCGATGCGGTCGGGGCCCCAGCCGGTGCTGCGCGGCTTGGCCGAGAAGCCGTAGCCGGGCATCGAGGGCAGCACGAGGTGGAAGGCATCCTCGGCGCGGCCGCCATGGGCGGTGGGGTTGACGAGCGGGTCGATGGTCTTGAGCAGCTCCATCACCGAGCCGGGCCAGCCATGGGTCATGACCAGCGGCAGCGCATCGGGATGGCGCGACTTCACGTGGATGAAGTGGATGTCGAGGCCGTCGATCTCGGTGATGAACTGCGGCAGGGCATTGAGCCGCGCCTCGGCCTTGCGCCAGTCGTAGCCGCTGCCCCAGTACCGCACCAGCGGCTGCAGTTTCTCGAGCCGCACGCCCTGCGACAGGTCGCTCACGGTCTCGCGGTCGGGCCAGCGCGTGGCCTTGACGCGGCGGCGCAG
>NZ_JBZAYE010000018.1:0-31058 GCF_058244205.1 Variovorax sp. 20P10.2.4 | reverse complement strand
GCGCTCGCGCAGGGCCAGCACGGGCGCTTCGGCCAGGTCGGCGGCATCGACACCATCTCCGGCGAGAAGGCCTACCTCATGCCCCACGGCGTGCTCTCTCCGCCGCAGCGCTTCGCGATGCGCGTGCGCCGCTTCATGCACGAGCACGGCGTGCGGCAGGAGGCGCTGCGCGCCATCGCGCTCGCCTCCTACCACCATGCGCAGGCCAACCCACGCGCCGTGATGCACGGCAAGCCGCTCGATGCCGCGAAGTACGACGCCTCGCGCTGGATCGCCGAGCCCTTCCATCTGTACGACTGCTGCATGGAGAACGACGGCGCCGCCGCGATCGTGCTGGTGGCGGCCGAGCGCGCGAAGGATTTCGCGCACAAGCCCGCCTACCTGCTCGGCGCGGCCTCGGGCTCGGGCTTTCGCGCCGGTGCCCATCCGCACAACGCCCCGCGCTATGCGAGCGCGGGCTTCGACACCGTGGCGCCCGACCTCTATGCCATGGCCGGCATCGCGCCGGCCGACGTGGGGGTGGTGCAGAGCTACGAGAACTTCACCGGCGGCGTGGCGATGGCGCTGGCCGAGCACGGCTTCTTCGAACCCGGCGAGGCCAACGATTTCCTCACGCTCGAGAACCTCATCGCCCCCACGGGCCGGCTGCCGCTCAACACCAGCGGCGGCAATCTCGCCGAGTGCTACATGCATGGCTTCGAGCTGGTGCTCGAGGCGGTGCGCCAGGTGCGCGGCAGCTCGACCAGCCAGGCGGCGCGCAGCGACGTGGCGCTGGTGATCGGCGGCCCCATGGTCACGCCCGCGAGCGACCTGCTGCTGGGATCGGAGAACGTGCTGTGAACGACACGAACGACGCGAACGACGAGAAGCGCTACCTGCCCGCGGGCCTGCCGGTCCCCGTGTCGGAGCCCGACGGATTGTCGGAACCCTATTGGCAAGGCCTGCGCGAGGGCGTCCTGCGCGTGCAGCGCTGCACGCACTGCGGCACCTGGCAGTTCGGCCCCGAGTGGATCTGCCACCGCTGCCATGCCTTCGATCCCGCATGGGTGGAGGTCGCGCCGCGCGGCCGCATCTTCAGCTGGGAGCGCGTCTGGCATCCGGCGCATGCGGCGCTCAAGGACCATGGCGCCTACCTCGTGGTGCTGGTCGAACTGCCCGGGGCCGGCAATGTGCGCATGGTCGGCAACCTGCTCGGCGATCCGATGCAGGCGATGGAGATCGGCGCCGAGGTCGAGGGCGTGTTCGAACACCATCCGGATGCGCAGCCGCCGTACGCGCTGCTGCAGTGGCGGCGTGCCTGAGCCCGTGCGCACCGGCGATCAGGAGGCCGACACCTGCGACCTGCTCGTGGTCGGCGCCGGCGCGGGCGGCATGAGTGCCGCGCTCGCGGGCGCGCTCATGGGCCTCGACGTGGTGCTGTGCGAGGCCGGTGAACAGGTCGGCGGCACCACCGCCACCTCGGCCGGCACGCTGTGGGTGCCCGGCAATGTGCAGGGCGCGGCCGCGGGCTTCGCCGACTCGGCCGCCGAGGCCGCGCGTTATCTCGACGCGATCCTCGGCGAGGACGATCCGCGCGGGCTGCGCGCCGCCTATCTCGCGAGCGCTCCCGAGGCGATCGCCTTCCTCGAGGCCCGTTCGGAACTGCGCTTCGCCTCGGCCGGCCGCCATCCCGACTACCTCGCGCTACCCGGCGCAGCCGTGGCGGGACGCGCGCTCTCGCCGCTGCCCTTCGACGGGCGGCGGCTGGGCCGCGAGTTCGAACGCATCCGCGCGCCGATGCCCGAGTTCATGGTGCTCGGCGGCATGATGGCCAACAAGGCCGACGTGCAGGCCCTGGCCTACCGCTGGCGCAGCATCGCGAACTTCCGCCATGCCGCGCGGCTGGTGCTGCGCCATGCGCGCGACCGGCTCACGCATGCGCGCGGCACGCGCCTGGTGCTGGGCAATGCGCTCGTCGCGCGGCTGTACTTCAGCCTGCGCCAGGCCGGCGTGGCGGTGCGCTTCGGCATGCGGCTGCGGCAACTCGATATCTCGGCGGGCCGCGTCACGGGTGGCGTGTTCGAACACGAGGGATCGACGCGGCGCATCGCGAGCCGCCTAGGCGTGGTGCTCGCCACCGGCGGTGTCGGCCATCATGCGGCGTTGCGCGCCCAGCTGGCGCCGGCCAGCGTGTCGCCGCGCACGTTGCGGCCGCAGTCCTTCGAAGGCAACCGCGGCGAGGGCCTCGATGCCGCGCTGCGTGCCGGGGCCCGGCTCGAACGCCATCGGGGCGACTTCTTCTGGCAGCCCGTCTCGCTGGCACCGCGCCCCGGTGGCGAACCCGGGCTCTTTCCGCACCTGTACCTCGACCGCGCCAAGCCCGGGCTGATCGCGGTCGATGCCGAAGGGCGCCGCTTCGTCGACGAGAGCGCCTCGTACCACCACTTCGTCGAGGCCCTGCTCGCGCGCATGCGCCCCGGCGCATCGACGCCACCGGCCTGGCTGGTCTGCGACGCGGCCTTCGTGCGCGCCTACGGCCTCGGCACGATCCCGCCCGGCACGCGCGCGAGCGCGCTGCGGCGGAACGAGGCATCGGGCTATCTCGTGCTCGCGCACGACATCGACGCACTGGCCGCGCGGCTGGGCATCGATGCGCGCACGCTGGCAGCCACCATCGCGCGCCACAACCGCCATGCCGAAGCCGGCGAGGACCCGGACTTCGGCAAGGGCAGCACCGAGCTCGGCCGCTTCAACGGCGATGCGGCGCGTGCACCGAACCCCTGCCTCGGCTCGATCGCGCAGCCGCCGTTCTGCGCGCTGGCGGTCTGGCCCGGCGAAGCCGCATCGAGCGCGGGTCTGGCCACCGATGCCGACGGCGCCGTGCTCGACACGGACGGGCAACCCATCGCGGGCCTCTACGCCTGCGGCAACGACATGGCCTCGATCATGCGCGGCGCCTATCCGGGCCCGGGCATCACGCTCGGGCCCGCGATCGTGTTCGGCTGGCGCATCGCGCGGCATGCGGCACGACGCAACCCCAACCCAGCTTCCTCACCACGATGAATCCCTCCTCCACTCCCCGCGCGGCCAGCGGCCCGCTCGCCGGCCTGCGCGTGATCGAGTTCGCCGGCCTCGGGCCCGCGCCCTTCGCCTGCATGCTGCTGTCGGACATGGGCGCCGACGTGATCACCATCGACCGCCCCGCGCGCCGCCTCGGCGACCGCAACGACATCACGGGCCGCGGCCGCACCGTGGTGCTGGCCGACCTCAAGGACCCCGGCTCGCGCGAGGAGGTGATGGGCCTGCTGGCACGCGCCGACGTGCTGGTCGAGGGCTTCCGGCCCGGCGTGATGGAGCGCCTGGGTCTGGGCCCCGACGAGGCGCTGCGGGGCAATCCGCGGCTGGTCTACGGCCGCATGACCGGCTGGGGCCAGCACGGCCCGCTCGCGCAGGCCGCGGGCCACGACATCAACTACATCGCGCTGACCGGCGCGCTGCATGCCATCGGCCCGGCCGGCGGCGCGCCGGTGCCGCCGCTGAACCTGGTGGGCGACTACGGCGGCGGCAGTCTCTACCTCGTCGTCGGCATCCTGGCCGCACTGCTCGAACGCCGGCGCTCGGGGCGCGGCCAGGTGGTCGACGCGGCCATCGTCGACGGCGTGAACTCGCTGATGAGCCTGTTCGCCACCAGTGCGATGCGCGGCACCTTCCGCGAGGAACGCGGCACCAACGCGCTCGACGGCGGCGCGCCCTACTACGGCAGCTACGCCACCGGCGACGGCCGCCATGTCTGCATCGGGCCGATCGAGCCGCAGTTCTTCGCCGAGCTGTGCGAGCGCCTGGGCGTCGACCCCGCGCTGCGCGATGCGCAGCACGACCGCGCGCGCTGGCCCGCGCTGCGCGCAGAGTTCGAGCGGCTGTTCCGCACCCGCGGCCGCGACGAGTGGACCGCGCTGTTCGACGGCAGCGATGCCTGCGTCGCGCCCGTGCTTGCGCTGAGCGAGGCACCCGTGCATCCGCACCAAAGTGCGCGCGAGGCCTTCGTCGATGTGGAAGGCGTGCGGCAGCCGGCACCGGCGCCGCGTTTCTCGCGCACGCCGTCGCGGGTGCAGGGGCCGGCGGCGCGCGAGGCGACGGCGGCTGCGCGGGTTCTCGCGCGCTGGGACTGAGCGGGCCGTCGGCGCTTCAGCCCTCGCCGAGCCAGTCGAGCAGGTCCGCCACCGGATCGATCACCTGCCGCATGCCCGCATCGCGCAGCCCCGCGGCAAGCCCGATACCGACCACGCCAACCACGAAAACCGGCTGCCGCCCACCGAAGCCCTCGCAGCGTTCGCGCAGCGCATCCAGCGCGATCTCCGGCTGCGCCGCGATGACGGCCGGCGCGAGATCGATCACCTGCCAGCCGTCGATCGTGCCCGCATGGCCGGTCGCCTCGAAGGCGGCCTGGTAGAGCGCCGTCATGCCGCGATCGAAGGTCACGATGTCGAGCCGGTGACCGCGCTTGCGGTGCAGCGCCAGCACGCTGCGCGTGAAACCATGGGCCGCGTCGCCGAAGCGCTCGCGCACGATCTCGTAACCCGTGTCGACCGACGACATCGCCACCACCCGGTCGAAGCCCTCGCTCAGGCCCGGCAGCGCGCGCGCCAGCGCCCCCTCGGCCCGCGCGTTGTCGGCGGCGGAGCCGATGATCCGTGGCGCCGCCTCGACCTCGGCGGCGGCCCAGCATCCGGACGGCCAGCCGCCGCGCGCGATGTGGCGCCGCAGCGTGGCCGTGATCTCGCGGCTCGAGTTCGGATTGAGGAACAGCGTCTTCGCCGTCATGGCGTGGCCGGAAAGCGGTGGCGCCAGAACTGCGCGATGTCGCGCCGTCGGCAGAACCAGACATCGGGGAATTCGGAGGCCGCGAGCAGGAACTCGCGCAGCGCTTCGGCGCGCCCGGGCCGCCCGGCCAGGCGCAGGTGCAGGCCGATCGACATCATCGACGCCTGCCGGCGGCCCTCGCGCCGCAGGCAGGCGAGCGTGCGCCGCAGGTGGTCGGTGAAGTCGTCGGGCGTGTCGAAGCCCGGCGCCGAGGCGAAGCGCATGTCGTTGCAGTCGAAGCTGTAGGGCAGCACCAGATGCGGCTTGCCGTCGACGCGCGTCCAGTACGGCAGGTCGTCGTTGTACGCATCCGAGTCGTACTGCAGTCCCTGCTCGACCGCGAGCGCGCGCGTGCGCGGGCTGACGCGGCCGGTGTACCAACCGACCGGGCGTTCGCCGCACAGGCGCTCGAGCACGTCGAGCGAACGAACCATGTGCGCGCGCTCGGTCGCCTCGGGCACCTCGTCGTAGTCGATCCATCGCGCGCCGTGCGAGACCACTTCGTGCCCCGCCTCGACGATCGATCGCGCGGCCTCGGGATGCTTCTCGAGCGCGCCCGACACCGCGAAGTAGGTGGCCGGCACCCGGCATTCGGCGAGCAGATCGAGGATGCGCCAATGGCCGGCCCGGCTGCCGTACTCGTAGTGCGACTCCACCACCAGGTTGCGGCGCCCGGCGCGCGCCGTCGCGCCCGACACGTCGCTGTTGAGCACCTCCGAAAAGGTATCGCCCTCGAGCACGCAGTTCTCCGCGCCCTCCTCGTAGTTGACGACCACGCTGAGCGCGACGCGGCGCCCGCCCGGCCATTCGAAGTCGGGACGCGCGCGCCCGTAGCCGATGAAGTCGCGCACCGCCTCGCTCATCGCTGCACCTTCGCCTTCGCCACGCAGACCCCGATCAGCAGCAGGCCGAGGGTGCAGTAGATCGAGATCGACAACGGGCTGTCGAAGCGGTCGAGCAGCCAGACGCAGATGCTGGGTGCGAGCGCGCCGCCGAAGACGCCCGCGAGCTGGAAGCCCAGCGATGCACCCGTGCACCGCACCCTGGACTCGAACATGTCGGGGATGAAAGCCGCGAGCGGCGCCCACAGCGAGGCCTGGCAGACCATGCCGATCACCGAGGCGAGCACCACCAGCGAGGGATTGCGCGTCTCCAGCAGCGGAAAGTACGCGAACGACCAGACGATCGAGGCGCCCACGCCGAGCAGCAGCATCGGCTTGCGGCCGAAGCGGTCGGACAGCGCGCCGAACAGCGGGATCGCGACCACGCCGACCGCCGCGCCCCACAGCACGGCGTTCAAGGCCACCTGCCGCGGCAGGCCGAGCCGGTTCGGCACGTAGATCAGCAGCAGCAGCGAGAACACATACCAGATGACGCCCTCGCCGGCCCGCACCCCGATCGCCAGCAGCACCTGGCGCCAGTGCTTGCGCAGCGTCTCGGCCAGCGGCGCCTCGGCCTTGTGGTCGCTCTTCTCGAGGCTCTTGAAGACCGGGGATTCCTCTATCGTGCGGCGGATGAAGTAGCCGATGCCCACCAGGAGGATGCTCGCGAGGAAGGGCACGCGCCAGCCCCAGTCCATGAACTGCGCGTCGGTCGTGACCGTGTTCATGAAGCCGAACATCGCATTGGCGATCAGCACGCCGATCGGGCTCGCGACCTGCACCAGGCTGCCGTAGAAGCCGCGGCGGCGCCCACTGGCGTCGAACTCGTTGACCATCAGCGCCGCCCCGCCCCATTCGCCGCCCAGCGCGAGCCCTTGGGCGAAGCGCAGCACCGCCAGCAGCAGCGGCGCGAGCAGCCCGACGTGCTCGTAGGTCGGCAGCAGCCCGATCAGGAAGGTCGACAGGCCCATGACGAGCAAGGTCGAGACCAGCACGAAGCGCCGCCCGAGCTTGTCGCCCAGCGAGCCGAAGATCGCGGCCCCCACAGGCCGCGCGACGAAGGCGATGCCGTACGACAGCAGCGACAGGATGGTCGCGACGAAGGGGTCGGTCTGCGGGAAGAACAGCTTCGGAAACACCAGCGCCGCCGCCGTGCCGAACACGAAGTGGTCGTAGAACTCCAGCGTGGTGCCGACCAGGCTCGCGGCAGCGACACGCCGCGGACTGGTCGAGGATGCGGGCCGGTCTTCGGCGCGCGGGGCCGTGTTCGCCGTGGCGGATGTCGTCATGGGGATGCTCCTGATCGATGGACGGCGCCATTGCAGCACCGGCTCAATGCTTGGACAATCAGAATGATCCGAACGATTATTCGCCAAAGATGAATATTACGCTGCGCCAGATCCGCGCCTTCCTCGCGGTGGCCGAGGTCGGTGCCTTCGCGCGCGCGGCCGAGCGCATGCACCTCTCGCCCTCCGCGTTGTCCACGCTGGTCAAGGAACTCGAGGAGCAGATCGGCCTGCGGCTGTTCTACCGCAGCACGCGCGTGGTCCAGCTGACCGAGGCGGGCGCCGAGTTCCTGCCGCTGGCGCGCAAGGCGCTCGAGGACCTCGAGGCCGCCGTCGCCGGATCGCGCGCGCTGGCCGAGGTCAAGCGCGGCCGGGTCACGGTGGCCGCCTCCATCGTGATCGCCGCCACGCTGCTGCCCTGGGTGATCCAGTCGTTCCAGCAGCGCCATCCGGGCATCCAGTGCATCCTCAAGGACGGCTTCGAGGAGACCATCCGCGACCAGGTGCGCCGCGGCGAGGTCGACCTCGGCGTCGGCACGCTGGTCGAAGGCGAGCCGGGGCTGACGGAGGTCACGCTCTACCAGGACCATCTGGTGGCGCTGGTGCCCGATGGCCATCCGCTCGCGGAGCGCGGCGCCGTCACCTGGCGCGAGCTGGCCAAGCATCCGCTGATCAGCCTGTCCGACCAGAGCCCGTCGCGCGCGCTGGCCGACGCGGCCTTCGATTCGGTCGGCCTGCGGCCGGTGCCCGCGCATGTCGCGACCTTCTCCTCCACGCTGATCAGCATGGTGGCCGCAGGCATGGGCGTGGCCGCGCTGCCGGTCAACGTGCGCCAGCTCTCGCGCCGCACCGGCGTGCAGACGCGGATGCTGGTGCGGCCGACGGTCAAGCGGAACATGGGCGTCTATTCGCGCAGCGACGCGGAGCTGACGCCGGCGGCGAATGCCTTCCTGAAGCACATGCAGGCGTTCGTGAAATCGAAGGGGAGCCTGCCGGACGAGGCGGCCGAAGCCGCCGCACATTGAAAACCGCATCGAGGGGCGAAAGACGTTTCCACTGTGTCAATCTGTTCCAGGCCGTTGACGCCCGCGCGACCCCGTCGCTACATTCGTTCGACCCCTCCCCGGAGCACACCCATTGCACGGCCCCCTCCCCTACGTCCTCGCAGCCATCGCCATCGCGGTCCTCGCGGGCGACCTGGCCGCAACGGTCGTGGTGCTGCGCAGCGATTTCTACTCGGGCCGGCAGCGCGCATGGCAGCTGGCCCTGGTATGGATCATCCCCATCGTCGGCGCCGCCTGCTGCCTGAGCTTCGCGGCCATCCACAGGCGCGCGATCCCCAAGCCTTCCGCGGCATTCCCCGGTTCCGATACCTACAACCTGCCCGGTGGTGAAGCCAACAGTCTCTGAACCGGTGCGGCGCCTTGCCGGTGCCGCCCTTCTGCTCGCGATGTTCGCCTGCCCGCCAGCGCTGGCGCAGACGCCTTCGCGCGATCTCCCGCCGTCCATCGGGCCCGACCACAGCGCATCGCTGACGGTGGAAGACTTCCTGCGCGGCGCGCAGGTGCTCGGCGAGGTCGGACCCGAGCGCGCAGAGCAGAACGCCGACTACGTGGCGGCGATCCGCGGGCTGGCGAACATCGGCGACAACTATCGCACCGATGTGCTCGAGGCCAGGGCCGCGGGCACCACGATCGACAGCTGCCCCGGCAAGTCCGCGAAGATCACCACCGACACGCTGATCCCCTTCCTGCTGCGGCTGCCGCCCGAGCAGCGGACGATGCCGATGGAGCAGGCGTTCCGGCTGCACATGCGCGATCTCTACCCATGCCCCGACAAGGGCGCAACGCGGTAGCCGCCAGCTCGCCCGATCGAGCGCCTACTCGGGCTTGATCCCCTGCTCGCGCACCACGCGCGTGAACTGCACGATCTCCTGCGAGACCAGCTTGTCGAGCGCCTCGGGCGAACCGCCGATCACGCGCCCGGCCTGGGTTTCCATGCGTGCCTTGACCTCGTTGTCGGCCAGGGCCGCGAGCGTGGCCTGGTGCAGCTTGTCGACCACGGCCTGCGGCGTGCCGTGCGGCACGAAGGTGCCGATCCAGGTATCGGATTCGTAGCCGGGCACCGATTCCGCGATGGTCTGCACCTCGGGCAGCAGCGGCGAGCGCTCCTTCGAGGTCACGGCGATCGCCTTGAGCTTGCCGCTGCGGATGTGCGGCAGCGCGCCGCTCAGGGTGCCGAACACCGCGGGCACCTGGTTGCCCACCACGTCCGCGATCGCGGGTCCCGCGCCGCGGTAGGGAATGTGCTGCAGCGAGAGCTTGGCCATCGACTGCAGCAGCCCGCCCGCGAAGTGGCCCGGCGAGCCGATGCCGCCGGTCGCGTACTGGCGGTACCGCGGATCGCGCTGGCCCAGCGCGATCCACTCCTTGAGATTGCTGGCCGGCACCGACGGATGCACCGCGAGCACCTGCGGCAGCGCACCGATCAGCGTGACCCCGCGCAGGTCGCGCTCGGTGTTGAAGGGCAGCGAGGGGTACAGGGCCTGGTTGATGCTGTGCGAGGAGACGGTGAACAGCACCGTGTAGCCATCGGGCGCGGCCTTCGCGACGTAGTCGGTGGCGATCGATCCGCCAGCGCCGGGCTTGTTCTCCACGATGACCGTCTGGCCGAGCTTCTCGCTCATCTTGGCGTTGAGCGAGCGCGCGATGGTGTCGGAGCCGCCACCCGGCGCGAAGGTCACGATCAGGCGCACGGGTTGGCGCGCGGGATAGTCGGGCTGCGCGCCCGCCAGCAGCGGCATGGCGATCAGCGCCCAGGATACGAGCCGTGTGGCCCTGAGGATGTTCATGGTGTCTCCGTCGATTTGTGCAGTCGACTGTAGGGACGGCCTCCCGAACTGAACACTACGAAATCCTGCTACCGGTATAGCGCCGACCGATGGCGCCGCACGCACGCGCTCAGCTGCCGGCCACCAGCCGCGCCCCGTCCCAGCGGCGGGAGCGCACCAGCTCGCGCACCACGCTCACGACCAGTGCGTGCACGCAGGCGGCGGCGGGCTGCAACCGGTTCAGGCGCGAATGCGCGAGCGTCGCGCGGCGCACGATCTGCGGCTCGATCGGGGTCTGGCGCAGCAACTGCGCGGCGGCATGCCAGGCCAGTGCCGAATGCGGGATCACGGTGCCCGCGCCGCCCTGCGCGACCATGGCCAGCACAGTGTGGATCGAGCTCGCCTCGGCCTTGATCTGCGGCGCCACGCCCGCCTCGGCGAAGGCGCGGTCGACCAGGTCGCGCAAGGTGGTGACCTGCGTCGTGAGCATCAGCGGCACGCTGGCCACCGTCGGCAGGTCGATGCTGCGGCCCGCGCGCACCAGCGGCTTGCGGCGCGGCTGCACGAAGTACAGCGGTTCGTCCACCAGCGGCACGGCCTCGATGCCGGGCAGCGCCACGTCGTCGACCAGCACGCTGAGCTCGACGCGCTCGTTGATCAGGTGCGCCGCGAGGAAGGTGCTGGGGCTCTCGTAGACCTCGAGCACGATCTGCGGATGGCGCTCCTCGAGCGCGGCGATCAGCGGCCCGACCAGCACCATCGCGATGCTCGACGGCAGCCCGAGCCGCACGCGCCCGCTCAGGCCCGCGTCCGATGCCTTCACCACGTTCTTAGTGTCGCCCGCGAGCTTGAGGATCTGCTGCGCATGGCGGTACAGCGCCTGTCCCGCATCGGTCGGCGTGACGCCCTTGACGCTGCGCTGCAGCAGCTGGGTGCCGAGCTCTTCCTCGAGCTGGGTCATCTGCTGGCTCAGCGCGGGCTGGACGATGTGGACCAGCGCCGCCGCGCGCGAGAGCGAGCCGCTGTCGACGATCGCGACGAAGTAGCGCAGCTGGCGTATTTCCATGGCGAGAAGGGGTGATGGCCGCCCCGGCGCGGGGGCAGGCCGATGGTGGAAAGGAGGGGGCCGAACTCAGCCGAGCCCGTACTGGCTCACGACACCGTCGGCGAGCCAGGCGTCGATGCGCTCGCGACCATAGCCGAAATCCCGCAGCACTTCGACCGTGTGTTCCCCGAGCAGCGGTGGCGGCAGGCGCACGCTGCCGTCGCGCAAGCCGTCGATGCGCACCGGGTTGCCGACCTGCCGCATGGGCCCGATGACGGGATGCGTGAACTCCTCGACCAACCCGCAGTGCTGCACCTGCGGATCGGCGAACACGTCGGCGATGTCGTTGATCGGCCCCGCGGGAATGCCCAGCGCGACCATCTGCGCGGTCCAGGCCGCGCGCGGCTGCGTGCGCAGGCGTTCCTCGAGCAGTTCCTTGAGCGCGATGCGGTGCTGCATGCGCGCCGCGTTGTTGACGAAGCGCGGATCCGACAGCAGCGCCTCCAGGCCGAGCAGCCGCGCGATCTTCACCCATTGCTCCTGCGTAGCGCCACCGATGTTCAGCGGCCCGTCCTGTGCCTCGAACACGCCGTACGGCGCGATCACCGGATGCACGTTGCCCACCGGCGCCGGCACCTCGCCGAGCGACAGGTAGCGCTGCCCCTGCACGCTGAGCAAGCCGACCAGGCTCGCCAGCAGCGAGGTCTCGACCTTCTGACCTTGGCCGCTGGCCTGGCGCTGGATCACCGCCGCGAGGATGCCCATGGCGGTCCACATGCCGGAGGTGAGATCGCCGATCGCCACGCCCACGCGCTGCGGGCCGGACTCGGGCGTGCCCGTGAAGCTCATGAAGCCCGAGAAGCCCTGCGCGATCTGGTCGAAGCCCGGCCAGTGGCCCTTGGGGCCGTCGCTGCCGAAGCCGGTGATGCTGCCGTGGATCAGCCCGGGGTTCAGCGCCATGAGCTCGGCCTGGCCCATGCCCATCTGCGCCATCACGCCGGCACGGAAGTTCTCCACCAGGATGTCGGCCTTCGCTGCCATCTCGCGCACGATCGCCAGGCCCTCGGGGTGGCGGAAGTCCAGCGCCACGCTCTTCTTGTTGCGGTTGCCCGAGAGGTAGTAGACGCTGGTGTCCTCGGCGAAGGGTCCCCACTGGCGCACCATGTCGCCGTGCGGCGCCGGCTCGATCTTCACGACCTCGGCGCCGAAGTCGCCGAGGATCATCGAGCAGAACGGGCCCGACAGCGCCCGCGAGAGGTCGAGCACGCGGAGGCCCGCGAGGGGCAGCGCTTGGGTCATGAGCAGCTTTCTTGAGAGGCGATCGGCACGGTGCCGGCCAGGGTTGCTAGCGGCCGACGAATTCGGGACGGGTCTTCTCGCGAAAGGCGCGCAGCCCCGTGCGGTAGTCCTGCGTGTCCGCGAACGCATAGCTCGCCAGGCGTTCTTCCCGCGTCACGGGACTCGGGTCTTCCATCAGGCGGCGCAGCTGCCGCTTGAGCGCGCGAACCGCCAGCGGCGCACTCTGTGCGACGGCGTCCGCGGCCGCCTGGGCGCGCCGCTCGACATCCGCATCGTCGACCACGTCGGTCAGCAGGCCCTTGGCCCACGCGGTCTGTGCATCGAGCATGCGGCCTTCGAACAGCAGCTCGGCCGTGAGCGCGGGACCGGCGAGCCGGTAGAGCCACTCCATCTCGCCGAGCGCGAGCGGAAAGCCCAGCAGCCGGATCGGGATGCCGAGGCGGGCGCCGCGGCCCGCGATGCGCAGGTCGCAGACCGAGGCGATCTCCAGGCCCCCGCCCGCGCAGGCGCCCTCGATCAACGCGATCACCGGCACGGGCAGGTCGTGGATGGCGCGCAGGGCACCGGACACGCACTGCTCGTGGAATGCCGTCACCTGCTCGCGCGTGGCGCGCACCTGCTCGAACTCCGAGATGTCGGCGCCGGCCGCGAAGTTGCCCGCCGCACCGCGCAGCACCACGCAGCGCAGCGTGTCGCTTTGCCGCAGGTCGGCGAACACCGCCTGCAGCGCCTCCCACATCGCCACCGTCAGCGCATTGCGCCGGCCGGGGTTCTCGATGGTGACCGTGGCGATGAAGCCCGAGTGCGACAGCCCGATGCGGCCAGGGGCGCGAAGGCCTTGTTCTTCATTCATGTGGCACGGATCCTAGGATCCGCGCGCGGCGCCGAAAACTACAACGTATTGATACCACCATAGGTTTTTCTGATGGCATCGTCGCTGGGCGCGCGCTCGGGCCGGCTACGGGCGGCGGCGCGCCATGAACGCCACCACCTCGCCCATGATTCCCTTGCGGAAGGCCAGCACGCACACCACGAAGATCAGGCCCGTGACCATGGTCACCGACTCGCCCAGCGTGTTGAACCACTCGATGGTGGTGAGGCGCGCGAGCAGGCTGCCGAACTCGCCGAGCTTGTTCTCCAGCAGCACGACCACGGCCGATCCCACCAGCGGGCCCGACAGGGTGCCGAGTCCGCCCACCAGCGTCATCAGCACGACCTGGCCCGACGCGGTCCAGTGCACGTCGGACAAGGTGGCGAAGCCCAGCACCAGCGTCTTGAGCGAACCCGCGAGGCCCGACAGCGCCGCCGAGATCACGAAGGCCAGCAGCTTGAAGCGGCTGACGTCGTAGCCCAGCGAGAGCGCGCGCGGCTCGTTCTCCTTGATGCCCTTGAGCACCTGGCCGAACGGCGAATGCACGGTGCGCACGATCAGCAGGAAGGCCGCCGCCACGATCGCGAGCGCGACGTAGTACATCGTGAGGTCGTTGCTCAGGTCGAGCAGGCCGAACAGCTTGCCGCGCGGCACGCCCTGCAGGCCGTCCTCGCCACCGGTGAACCTCGCCTGCAGCGCGACGAAGAACATCATCTGCGCTAAGGCCAGCGTGATCATCGCGAAGTAGATGCCCTGGCGGCGGATCGCCAGCGAACCGAAGACCCAGCCGAGCAACGCACCGGTGAGCGTGCCCGCGACCAGGCCGAGCTCGGGCGTCAGGCCCCAGGCCTTCATGGCCTGGCCCGCGACATAGGCCGAGCAGCCCAGGAACGCCGCGTGCCCGAAGGACAGCAGGCCGGCGAAACCCAGCAGCAGGTTGAAGGCGGCCGCGAACAGCGCGAAGCACAGGAGCTTCATCACGAACACCGGATAGGCGCCGAGGAAGGGCGCGAGCAGCAGGCCGGCGAGCAGCAGCGGATAGAGGACGAGGGAGAGTTTCTTCATGACCGCGAACTCACTTTTCCTTGCCGAACAGGCCGGCCGGCCGCACCAGCAGCACGATGACCATGATCACGAACACGACCGAGGACGAGGCCTCCGGGTAGAACACCTTGGTGAGGCCTTCGATCACGCCCAGGCCCAGGCCGGTGAGGATGGCGCCCATGATCGAGCCCATGCCGCCGATCACGACGACGGCGAACACCACGATGATGAGGTTCTGCCCCATCAGCGGCGAGACCTGCATCACCGGCGCGGCCAGCACGCCGGCGAAGGCGGCCAGGCCGCAGCCGAAGGCATAGGTCAGCGTGATCATCAGCGGCACATTGACGCCGAAGGCTTCCACCAGCCGCGGGTTCTCGGTGCCCGCGCGCAGGTAGGCGCCCAGCCGCGTCTTCTCGATCGCATACCAGGTGGCGAAGCACACGGCGAGCGAGGCCACGACCACCCAGGCACGGTAGTTGGGCAGCACCATGAAGCCCAGGTCGCTGGCGCTGGCCAGTGCCGCGGGCGTGTCGTAGCTCAGGCCCGAAACGCCGTAGACCGAGCGGAACGCTCCTTCGATCAGCAGCGTGAGGCCCAGCGTGAGCAAGAGGCCGTAGAGGTGGTCGAGCTTGTAGATCCAGCGCAGGAACAGGCGCTCGATCAGCACGCCGAGCAGGCCGACGATCAGCGGCGCCACGGCGAGCATCGCCCAGTAGCTGATACCGAAGTAGCTCATCGCCATCCAGCTGAACACCGCGCCCACCATGAACAGCGCGCCATGCGCGAAGTTGATGACGTTGAGCAGCCCGAAGATCACCGCAAGCCCGAGGCTCAGGATCGCGTAGAACGACCCGTTGACCAGGCCCAGCAGCAGTTGGCTCAACAGGGCCTGCACGGGAAAACCAAAGACAGTCGTCATCGCCTCAGACTCCCAGCAATTCGTTGAGCACAGGCATCCTGGCTTCGAGCTCGGCGGCGCCGAACTTCTCGACGATACGGCCGTGCTCCATCACGTAGAAGCGATCGGCCAGCGGCGCCGCGAAGCGGAAGTTCTGCTCCACCATCACGATGGTGTAGCCCTTGGAACGCAGCGTGGTGATCATGCGAGCGAGCGCCTGCACGATCACCGGCGCCAGGCCTTCGGAGATCTCGTCGAGCAACAGCAGCTTGGCGCCCGTGCGCAGGATGCGCGCCACCGCGAGCATCTGCTGCTCGCCGCCCGACAGCCGCGTGCCCTGGCTGTGGCGGCGCTCCGCCAGGTTCGGGAACATCGCGTAGATCTCGTCGACCGACATGCCCTGCCCCGCGCCCTTGAGCTCAGGCGGCAGCATCAGGTTCTCCTCGCACGACAGGCTCGCGAAGATGCCCCGCTCCTCGGGGCAGTAGCCGATGCCCAGGTGCGCGATGCGGTGCGTGGGCATCGCGATCGTCTCGCGGCCATTGACCTCGATGCTGCCCTTGCGTGCGCCCGTCAGGCCCATGATCGCGCGCAGCGTGGTCGTGCGGCCCGCGCCGTTGCGGCCCAGCAGCGTGACCACTTCGCCGGGCTGCACGACCATGTCGACGCCATGCAGCACATGCGATTCGCCGTACCAGGCCTGCAGGCCCTTGATCTCGAGTGCGGCGGTCATCAGTGGGCTCCCTGCAGTTGTCCGTCCGTGGTGCCCATGTAGGCCTCCATGACCTGCGGGTTCTTCGAGACCTCCGCGTAGGGGCCTTCGGCCAGCACGGCGCCACGCTGCAGCACGGTGATGGTGTCGGCGATGGTCGAGACCACGCTCATGTTGTGCTCGACCATCAGGATGGTGCGGCCCGCCGACACGCGCTTGATCAGCTCGGCCACGCGGTGCACGTCCTCATGGCCCATGCCCTGCGTGGGCTCGTCCAGCAGCATCAGCTCGGGCTCCATCGCGAGCGTGGTCGCGATCTCGAGCGCGCGCTTGCGGCCATAGGGCAGGTTCACGGTCTGCTCTTCCGCGAGATCTTCCAGGCCGACCTCCGCGAGCAGCTCGCGCGCCCGGGCGTTCAAAGGCTCGAGCGACTTCTCGCTCTTCCAGAAGTGGTACGAGGTGCCCAGCCTGCGCTGCAGCCCCAGGCGCACGTTCTCCAGCAGCGTGAGGTGCGGGAACACGGCCGAGATCTGGAACGAGCGGATGATGCCGCGCCGCGCGATCTGCGCGGGGCGCTCGCCCGTGATGTCCTGGCCGTTGAAGAGGATCGTGCCGCTGGTGGGTTCGAGGAACTTCGTGAGCAGGTTGAAGCAGGTCGTCTTGCCTGCACCGTTGGGTCCGATGAGCGCGTGGATCGAACCGCGCACGACCGAGAGATCGACCTTGCTGACCGCGGTGAAACCCTTGAATTCCTTGGTGAGCTGGCGTGTTTCGAGAATGATGTCCGTGCGATACGACATGGAAAAGAGAGTGGGGCAAGGAAAAAAAGCCGTGCGGCCGCGCGCCGCGCGAGACGCGGCGGCGGCACGGCTTCGGAGCGGATCAGCTCTTGGGCATCAGGTGGCAGGCGCCGGGCTTCGTCGGCGCATAGGCTTGCTCGCCCGGGATCTTCGAGACCACCTTGTAGTAGTCCCACGGCTGCTTCGATTCGCTGCGCTTCTTGACCTGCATCAGGTACATGTCGTGCACCATCGCGCCATCCGCGCGGATGTAGCCCTGCGCGAACATGTCGTCGATCTTGAGCGACTTGAGCGCGGCCATCACCTTGTCGGCGTCGGTGCTCTGCGCCGCTTCCACCGCCTTCAGGTAGCTCAGCGTGGCCGAGTAGTCGCCGGCCTGGAAGGTGGTGGGCATCTTCTTGTGCTTCTCGTAGAAGCGGGTCGCGAAGGCGCGCGACTTGTCGTTGAGGTCCCAGTACCAGCCATCGGTCAGGTACATGCCGCTGGTGGTGTCGAGGCCCAGGCTGTGCACGTCGGTGATGAACACCATGAGGCCCGCGAGTCGCATCTTGTTGCTGATGCCGAACTCCTTGGCCGTCTTGATCGAGGTGATGAGGTCGCTGCCGCCGTTGGCGAGGCCGACCACCTGCGCGCCCGATGCCTGGGCCTGCGTCAGGTAGGACGAGAAGTCGCTCGCGTTCAGCGGATGGCGCACGCTGCCCTTGACGGTGCCGCCGCTCGCCTGCACCACGTCGATGCTGGCCTTCTCGAGCGAATAGCCGAAGGCATAGTCCGCGGTCACGAAGTACCAGCTCTTGCCGCCCTGCTCCACCATGGCCGTCGCCGTGCCACGTGCCTGGGCCGAGGTGCTGTAGGTGTAGCGCACGAGGTAGGGCTGGCAGGCCTCTTCCGTCAGGCTGTCGGCGCCCGCGCCGGCGGAGATGAATACCTTCTTCTTTTCCTTCGAGATGTTGCTGATCGCCAGCGACGCCGAGGAGTTGGCCCCCGCGATGACCAGCTCGACCTTGTCCTGGTCCCACCACTGGCGCGCCTTGTTGGCCGCGATGTCGGCCTTGTTCTGGTGATCGGCGGACAGCACCTCGATCGGCCGGCCCAGCACCTTGCCGCCGAAATCCGCGATGGCCATGCGGACCGCGTCGAGGCCGCCGGCGCCGTCGAAGTCGGAGTACGGCCCCGACATGTCGGTGACGAAACCGATCTTGAAGCGATCGGGCGCGGCTTGCGCGCTGGCGTTCTGGATCCAGGGCAGTCCCGCGAGGACGGCCAGGGCGATGGCATGCATTCTCATTGTTTGTCTCCTTGGCAGCCGATGCTTCGACTGCGCTTTATGTGGATCGGGAAGCTAGGGATCGAGCCTCTTGCCGGGCTCGTTCCGTTCGAAAGCGCTGGCCGTCGTCAGGCGGCCTTCCAGCCCGCGGGCACCCGTGCGCGCTCGATCCTCGCGAGGTCGCAGACCGCATCGGCGATGCCCGAGAAATCGATCTTTCCGTACTCGCTGGCGCGCGCCAGGCTGAACGATTCGAAGACCGCCGCGGCCACCGGCATCGGCACCCTGGCGGCGTGGGCCGCGCCCATCACGAGCGCCATGTCCTTGTGCGCCAGGTCGATCGTGAAGCCCGGCGTGGTGTCGCCCACCAGCACCTTGTTCGGGAAGTTCAGGCGCAACTGCCCGTTGGTCGCCGAGGTGCCGTAGAGCACCTGCAGGGTGCGGGTGATGTCGAGCCCGAAACGCTGCGACAGCGCGAGCGCCTCGGCATTGACCTGGCACAGCGTGACCGCGACGTAGTTGTTGACCAGCTTGGTCCGGCCGCCCGTGCCGACGTCGCCGCAGTGGTAGACGGTCGAGCCCATGACATCGAGCAGCGGCCGCACGCGGGCGAAGTCCTCGTCGGTCGCGCCGACCATGAACAGCGATTCGCCGCGGTCCGCGTGTTCGGCCAGGCGGCCCACGGGCGCATCGACCACGGACTGCCCGGCCGCGCGCGCCGCCACGGCCAGCCGGTCGGTGGCCAGCGGATCGATGGTGCTCATGTCGAGCAGGATGTTGCCCTTGCGTGCGTTGGCGAAGATGCCTTCCGCGCCCAGGGCCACCTGCTCCACTTCGGTCGAGCTGGGCAGCATCGTCGCGACGATCGAACACTCGCGCGCGATCTGCGCGATGCTCTGCGCGCTCGCCGCGCCGGCATCGACCAGCTCGTTGACCGCCGCGGCGTTCAGGTCGTGGACCACCAGCGGGTAGCCCTGTTTTCGCAGGTTCAGGGCCATGGACTTGCCCATGCGCCCGAGCCCGATGAAGCCGATTTTTTCCATTCGATGTCTCCGGTGGTTCCTGGTATCAATGCCCGATGTAGGCGGTCTTGGTCAGCGTGTAGAAATCGGCGGCGTAGCTCCCCTGCTCGCGCGGGCCGAAGCTCGAGCCCTTGGTGCCGCCGAAGGGCACGTGGTAATCGAGGCCCGCGGTTGGCAGGTTGACCATGGCCAGCCCGCTCTTCACGTTGAGGCGGAAGTGGGTCGCGTGCTTGTGGGATTGGGTGCAGATCCCGGCCGAGAGGCCGTATTCGGTGTCGTTGGCCAGCGCGAGCGCTTCCTCGTAGTCGCGCGCGCGGATCACCGTGGCGAACGGGCCGAACACCTCCTCGCGGTTGATGCGCATGTCGTTGCGGGTGTCGACGAACAGCGCGGGCGCCATGAAGAACCCGGGTGTCGAACGCTCGAGCACGGCACCGCCTTCGATGAGCCGGGCGCCCTCGTCCTTGCCGACCGCGATGTAGCGCTGGACCATGTCGAGCTGGCGCTGGTTGATCACCGGGCCGATGTCGGTGCCCGCCGCCAGGGCGTGGCCCACCTGCACCTCGCGCATGCGTGCGCGCAGGGCCTCGACGAAGCGGTCGTGGATGCCGTCGGTGACGATCAGCCGGCTGGACGCAGTGCAGCGCTGGCCGGCCGAGAAGAAGGCGCCATTCAATGCGCACTCCACCGCCTGCGGAAGGTCGGCGTCGTCGAGCACGACGAGCGGGTTCTTCCCGCCCATCTCGAGCTGCACGCGCACCATCCTCGCGACCGCCGCCTGGGCCAGCTTGCGGCCGGTGGCGACGCTGCCCGTGAAGCTCAGCGCATCGACGCCTTCGACGATGGCCGCGCCCGCGACCGCGCCATGGCCATTCACCAGGTTAGCGACGCCCGCGGGCAGGCCGTTGCGCTCGAGCACGCGGAAGAGCTCGCTCGCCACCGCGGGCGTCTCCTCGGAAGGCTTGAGCAGCAGCGTGTTGCCGAAGGCCAGCGCGGGCGCGATCTTCCAGGCGGCGATGGCGATGGGGAAGTTCCACGGCGTGATCAGCCCCACCACGCCGATCGGCTCGCGGCTGGTCTGCACGCCGATGTTCGGCCGCACCGACGGGAGGTTCTCGCCGCCGTAGCGCACGGCCTCGCCGGCGAAGAAGCCGAAGATCTGGCTGGCCCGCGTGACTTCGCCGATGCCTTCGGCGCGGGTCTTGCCGGCTTCGCGCGAGACCAGCTCGCCGATCTGCTCGCGGCGCGCGAAGAGCTCGTGCGCCGTGCGTTGCAGCAGGTCGCTGCGGACCTGCGTGGTCGTTGCCGCCCAGGCCGGCTGGGCGGCGCGCGCGGCCGCCACGGCCTGGCGGACCTGTGCCGCGTCGGCCAGCGCGAACCGGCCCACCACGTCGTGCGTGTCCGAGGGGTTGATGCTGGCGATCGATTCCTGGCCGGCGATCCATTCGCCGCCGATGAGGTTCTTCTGAATGTCCATGGTCCTGTCTCCTGGGCTGCCGGGTCACTCGCGGATGCGGGTGTCGGTGTGAAGTGGGCGGATCATAAATTTGCATTTCACATGCCGTCGAATTACCATTTCTGATCGATAAATCACTTTTTTTGCTGGCAGGAAACGCGATGGACACGCGGCAGATTCGGGCCTTTCTGGCGATCGCGGACACCGGCAGCGTGACGCGTGCCGCCGAGCTTCTTCATGTGGTGCAGCCCGCGATCTCGCGGCAGCTCAAGCTGCTGGAGGACGACCTCGGCGCGCTGCTCTTCGAGCGCAGCCGCGGCGGCATGGTGCTGACGGAGGCGGGCCGCACGCTCGTGGAGTACTCGCGGCGCGCGCTGCGCGAACTCGACAACGCGAGGTCGGAGATCCAGCCATCGGGCCCGTCGATCGCGGGCATCGTCCACGTGGGACTGCTGCCGAGCAGCTGCGAGCTGCTGGCCGCGCCGCTGGTGCTGGCGCTCAAGGAGCGCTACCCCGGCGTGCAGGTGTCGCTGTCGGTGGGCTACACGGACCATCTCGCGCGCTGGCTCGAGACGGGCGAGCTCGACATGGCACTGCTGTACGACGCCCCGCAACGGCCGAGCGTGAGTCTCGAGCCCTTGCTCAAGGAAGTGCTGTGCCTCACCGCGCCGGCGGCGCACGGCCTCTCGCTGAAGAAGCCCGTGAAGGTCCGCGCGCTGGGCCAGGCGCCGCTGGTGCTGCCGAGCCGGCCGCACAACCTGCGCGGGCTCGTGGAGCATGCGTGCGCGGTCGCCGACGTGCCGTTCAGGATCGCGGCCGAGACGAATGCGCTGGCGGTCCAGCGCGACCTCGTCGTTCAGGGCGTGGGGTTCTCGGTGCTGCCGGCGGTCGCGATTCGCAGCGAGCTCGAGCGTGGCCTGCTGTCGGCCGCCCCGATCGCGGCGCCCGAATTCGCGCGCAGCATCTACCTGGCGCTGCCCACGACGCGCCGCACTTCCACCGCGGGGCAATGCGTGGTGGGCGAACTCAAGCGCTGCATGGAGGCCGCGGTCGGCAGCGGCGAGTGGACCGGGGCGAAATGGATCCGCTCATCGGGCGAGCACGGACGGACCTAGTCGCGTCCGCCGTGCGGGGCCTCATGCTCAGAAGCCCTTCGTCTCCCCCGACGCAGCGTGGAAGAAGATGTTCGGCTTGCGATAGACCGCGAACACCACGGCGCCGGTCTTCGAGCTGTTGTCGTGGAACGAACCGGGCTTGCGCCAGATGTAGTCCCCCGCCTGCGCCAGGCCGTCGTGGTCTTCCACCGAGCCCGACAGCACCAGGGTCTGCTCGAGCTCCGGGTGCTTGTGGAACGGGATGTAGGCGCCCGGGTCGAGCTTGAGCAGGCAGGTCATCTCGCCCTGCTCGGGGTTCTCGTACAGGACCTTGATCATGACCTTGTCGAAGCGCGTGGGCTTCCACTCGATGCGCTCGGGCTGGACGTAGATCGATCCCCCGATCGTGGGTTCCTGCTTGTGCGGCTTGCTGGCGATGGTGTTCATGGTGTCTCTCCTTCGAATGAATGAATGGATGGGGCGGCGCTCAGTGCGCGTCGCGGAACTCGGGCGACCACTTCATCGTTCGCTGCTCGACATGGCGAATGGCGGAAACGAGCACGATGCCCAGCACGGACAGCACCGTGATGGTGGCGAACATGTCGGTGGCATTGAGCGTCGACAGCGAGGTGATGATCAGGTAGCCCATGCCGCGGTCCGAGCCCACGAACTCCGAGATCACGACGCCGATCAGCGAGAACGCGACCGCGTTCGGCAAGGCGGCGAACATCCAGCCCGAGACGAAGGGAATGCGCACGCTCCACAGCAGGTTCGAGCGCGAGGCGCCCAGGGTGCGGCAGAAGTTGATCACGTGCGGCTCGATGCTCTGGCCGCCCTTGAAGGTGTTGAAGAACACCAGGAAGAAGACGATGAACCAGGCCGTCACCACCTTCGACGCCAGCCCGAGGCCGAAGATCATGGTGATCAGCGGCACGAAGGCGATGCGCGGCAGCGAGTTGGCGCCGGTGATGAACGGCGCCAGGATGCGGGCCAGCCTCGGGCTCTGCGACAGCCCCAGCCCGGCGATGAAGCCCGTGACCACCGAGACGACCAGGCCGATGGCCGTGGCCAGCACCGTCGATGCCAGGTGCGGCCAGATGAAGCCCGCCTTGCTCCCGAGCGTCCATTCATAGATGCGCTGCGCGACCAGCGAGGGCCGGCTGATGAAGAAGGGGTCCATGAAGGTGTTGCTCACGAACCAGGGCACGCGGGTCAGCCCTTCCCACAGCGCGAGGAAGCCCGCGAAGATCGCGCACTGCCAGGCGAGCACGCCGAGGGCCTCCTGGCGCGCGGCCTTGCGCGCGGCGGCCGCGAAGTCCCGGCTGCGCAGGGCCGCCGCATCGTCCTGCGCGCCTTGCAGCGCGCGAGCGGCATCGTGTTCAGGCGACATGTGCCACCCCCTGCCCCTTGGCGCGTCCCTGCGCGGCCTGGAACTCGCGCCCGAGCACGGCCCAGATCGCGCGCACGTGATGGCTGAAGTCGTCCGAGTCGCGGAGCCCGAACACGTCGCGCGGCCGCGGCAGGTCGACACGGTGGTCGAGCACTACCCGGCTGGGCGGCGCCGACAGCACGATCACGCGATCGGACAGGCTCACGGCCTCGTCGAGGTCGTGCGTGACCATCACGACCGTCTGGCCCAGCTTCTGCCAGATGTCCAGCAGTTCCCGGTGCAGCGTCATCTTGGTGTTGCTGTCGAGCGCGCCGAAGGGCTCATCGAGCAGCAGCACCTCGGGCTCGCAGGCGAGCGTCATCAGCAGCGCGACGCGCTGGCGCATGCCGCCCGACAGCTGGTGCGGCAGCATGTCCTCGCAGCCCGAGAGGTTCGCGAGCTCCAGCAGCCTGCGGACCGTCGCGCGGATCTCGTGGTTCGGCACGCCGCGGAACTTCAGGCCCAGCCCGATGTTGCGGCCCACGGTGTGCCAGGGCAGCACGGTGTCCTTCTGGAAGATGTAGCCCAGCCGGTCGGGGATCGTTCCGTGCCGCACGGCACGCCCGCCGATCTCGATGCGGCCCGCGCTCGGTGCCATGAAGCTGCCCATCATGTTGAGCAGCGTGCTCTTGCCGCAGCCGCTCGGGCCCACGATCGCCACGAACTCGCCCTTGGCCACGCGGAACGAGACGTCGCCGATCGCCCAGGTCTCGCGCGTGGCACTCAGGTAGGCCTTGCTCACGTGCTGCAGCTCGATCATGCGAGGCCCCGCGCGCGCTTGACGAAGCTCATGTTCACCATCTTCTCGTAGGGCACCTGCTTCATCTCCTGCGGCGTGATCTGCCGCCCGCCCATCACGTCCATCAGGCGCGCGTAGTGCTGCGGCGTGATGAGGTTGTCGCCGCTCCAGATCTTCTTGAACACCGTCACCGAGTCGATGGAAAGCTGCCGGCCGTAGCCCGGCAGGTACTCCTCCTCGATCAGCGACACGATGTCGCCCGGCGCCGTCTGGCGGATGAAGTCGGAAGCCTTGACGATGCCCGTGACCAGCGCCTGCACGGCCTCGGGGCGCTTGTCGATGCTGTCCTGCATCACGTAGAGGCCGACGCCCGGCACGTCGCCGCCAAAGGTGGCGTTCCAGCTGGCGTCGTCGGTCACGTCGAACAGCGGAACGCCCCAGCCCTCCTCCTTCGCCTTGTTGAGCATCGAGTAGGTGGCCGTGCAGCAATCGACCGATCCGCTCTTCACGGCGCCGAGCATGGTCGAGAAATCGCCCAGCGCGCGGACCTGCACCTTGTCCTTGATGCCCGCGCGATCCGCCAGGTACACGGCCATGAGCCAGGTCGCCGACTGGGGCTGGGTCACGCCGATCGAGCGGCCGGCGAGCGACCTGATGTCCTTGAGGCCGCCCTCGTGGAGCTTCTTCGTGGTGAGGATGTTGGCGAACGCGATCCGGTTGTCGAAGCCCGCGACCAGCACCGCCTGCTTGCCCGCGATGGTCAGCGAGACCGGATCGTTCACACCGGAGGTCGCGGCGAACAGTTGCCCCGCCGCGAGCATCTGCTTCGCGCGCGGCCCGCTTTGCGCGTTCAGCGGCCGCACGTCGAGGCCGGCCTGCGCGAAGTAGCCCTTCTTCGCGGCGACATAGGCCATCGCATAGAGCGGATCGATGCTCGCCACGCCGTAGTCCGCGGTGCCCAGCTTCGCCGATTGCGCGAGGGCCGTCCCCGGCATGAGGAACGAAGAGAGTGCGGGCGCGATCGACGCGCCGGCGATGCCGCCGAGAAAACGGCGGCGGCTCCTCGACGAAGGGCTGCGGGCATGGCGGGGAGATGGCATCGGGGTGCTCCTGCTGGCGGGTGGACGGGGGCCGTCTGGCGGCATGCCGCGCGACGTGCATTCAGTGTGCGAGGCGGTGCGTTCGCGGGCCAATACTTATGGCGGCGGGCGTGATGCCGCGGCGGCATCAGGGCGCATCAGGGCGCATCAGGGCGACATGGCGAACTGCGCGGGAAAGCTGCGCCGCGCGGCATCGACGAATCCGCCGACCAGCGGGTTCGTGTCCTGCGCCCGCCAGGCAATCGCGATCTCGGCGCGTTCCTCGAGGTCGTTCAGCGGCCGGTATTCGACGCCGTCGGTGTGCAGGTGCCGCGCGGCCTCCGGCACGATGGCGACACCCACGCCCGCGCCCACCATGCCCAGCATGGCCTGCGAGTCGCCGACGTCGTGCATCGCGCGGGGCTCGAAACCGGCATCCCGGCAGAAGCGCAAGGTGAGCCCGCCGAAGCTCTTGCCCGGGCCCGCGGGCAGCGAGACGAAGTCTTCGCACGCGAGGTCGCCGACCGCGAGCGACTCGCTGCGGCACAGCGGGTGCCCCTCGGGCAGCGCGACCACGAAGCGCTGCCGCTGGATGACATAGCTCGCGATGGCGGCGTCGGGCTTCAGCAGCCGCAGGATCGCGACGTCGATGTCCTCGCGCAGCAGCGGCTCGAACTGCTGCAGCACCTGGAATTCGTTGAGCTTCACGTCGACGTTCGGAAACTCGCTGCGGAAGCCGCGCACGAGCATCGGCAGGAATTCGCTGGCCACCAGGCTGATGAACCCCACCCGCAGGTGCGCGCTGCAGCCGGCGGCCGCGCGTTGCGCGAGCCCCGGCAGTTGCTGCATCAGCCCGAGCACGGTGCGCGCCTGCTTGAGCACGGCGTCTCCCGCGGGCGTCAGCGCGACATGCCGCTTGTCGCGCTCGACGAGCAGCACGCCGAGCCGGTCCTCGAGCTGCTGGATCTGCCGGCTCAGCGCGGGCTGGGCCACGTGCAGCCGATCGGCGGCCCGGCGAAAGCTCAGCTCGTCGGCGACCGCCACGAAATAGCGCAACTGTCGAACATCCATGTGAAGGCGCTCCGGGATATCGATCGAACAATGCAAGAAGCGCGCCGAATGCGCGGCCGCCCTCCTCGCGCGGACCGGGGGCTGCTTCGTCTATGACAAGATCGGGCCATGGACCTGGAATCGTCGAAACCGCCGTCTGCCGGCGCAGCCCGCCCATCGAAGAAAAGCAAGGGCGACAGCGCGCCGCTGTCGCCCGCGGCGCTGGGACTGCGCATCCGCGCGTTGCGCAAGAGCAGGCAACTGACCGTGGAAGCCCTGGGCGAACTCGTCGGGGTGCACAAGACGCACCTGTCGCGCATCGAGCGGGGCCTCAAGGCGCCTTCGCTGACCATGATCTCCAAGCTGGCCAATGCACTGGGCTGCGGCATCGGTCACCTGGTGGGCGAGGTGATCCACGAGGAGGCGATCGTCGTGAGCCGCGGGGAGGAGCTGCATCCTCGCTTCATGGCCGACGAGCAGCATCAGTTCGCGGCCCTGCTGCAGGATGCGCGCTCGAGCAGCTTCGGCGCCTTCATCCTCTACCCCGGCACCTCCGACGGACCGATACAGGCCCAGCACGAAGGCCATGAACTTCTGTACGTGCTCACGGGCAGCGTGGACATCCATTTCCAGGATCGCGTCGAGCGGCTTCGCGCCGGGGACTGCATCCATTTCCCGGGCTACCTCACGCACCGGATCGTCCGCGTCGGCCGCGCCAAGGCCAGCGCGCTGCTCGTGATGTCCGCCACCTGACCATCTCGCCGTTCGCGGCGGGCTGCGGACTAGCCCCGGCCGACGTACGGCATCTTGGTGGCGAGGAGGGTCTGGAACAGGATGTTGGCCTCCAGCGGCAGGCCGGCCATGTGCAGCACGGCGTCGGCGACGAGGTTCACGTCCATCAGCGGCTCGCTCGCGAGCTGGCCGTTGGCCTGCAGGATGCCGCGCGCGAACTGGTCCGCCATGTCGGTGGCCGCGTTGCCGATGTCGATCTGCCCGCAGGCGATGTCGTAGGCCCGCCCGTCGAGCGAGACGGCCTTGGTCATGCCGCTCACCGCATGCTTGGTCGCCGTGTAGGCGATCGCGTTGGGCCGCGGCGCATGGGCGGCGATCGAACCGTTGTTGATGATGCGACCGCCCATCGGGCGCTGGTCCTTCATCGTCCGGAATGCCTGCTGCAGGCAGAAGAACATGCCGTTCAGGTTCACGTCGACGACCTCGCGCCACTGCGTTGCACTCAGCGCGTGCCACTCGACCGGCGGCGCGGAGATGCCGGCGTTGTTGAAGAGCACGTCGACCCGGCCCCAGCGTGACCTGACCCGCTCGAACATCTCGCCGACCGCATCGGCGTCCGTCACGTCGGCCGGCACGACCAGCGCGCGGTCCGGCGCTGTCGAGCGGGCCGCCACCTCGGCAAGCACCTGTTCGCGACGCCCCACGAGCGCCACCCTGTAGCCGGCCTTCAGCATGGCGAGCGCCACCGCCTTGCCGATGCCGCTGCCGGCGCCCGTCACCACCGCCACCTTGGGCGGGTTGCCTTCCGTCTCGTTGCGCGATTCGTCCAATGCCGTCAAAGCCGTTCTCCTTTTGCGGGCCAAACCGTCCTCCGACCGGAGGACCTTCGTTGCGGCAAAGAATATCCGTTTTGGTCAACGTGTTGACTAGTAGACACCCTGTGTTTAATACTCGCGCCCAATTCGGCCCGCGCACATCCGCTCGCACGCCGCCCGCATTCGTGAAGGCAATTTCGCCAGCAACCGGAGAGAAGGCATGTTCGACATCGATCGCCGCAGGTTCACCCTGCTTGCCGCAGCAGCGGGCGCGGCCCCCCGACTCGCGTTCGCGCAGAACGCATGGCCCTCCAGGCCGATCCGCATGGTGGTGCCCTTCGGCGCCGGCATGTCGATCGACGCGCTCGCGCGGTTGCTCGGCGACGGGCTCGGCAAGGCGCTCGGGCAGACGGTGATCGTCGACAACAAGCCCGGGGCCGCGGGCCTGATCGGCACGGCCGATGCCGCGCGCAGCGCGCCCGACGGCTACACGCTGCTCGCGGGCGTGACCTCCGTGATGAGCATGAGCCCGCACGTCTACACGAAGATGCCCTACCAGGCATTGCAGGACTTCACGCCCATCGTCAGGACCGCGAACTTCGCGTTCGTGCTGCTGGCCGGAATGGCCCAGCCCTACAAGACCTTGCCCGAGCTGATCCAGCAGGCGAAGGCGAAGCCGACCTCCATCGACTACGCCTCGGTCGGCGTCGGCACCGCGCCGCACATCCTGATGGAGATGTTCGCCAGCCTGGCTGATGTGAAGCTCACGCACATCCCCTACAAGTCGCCGTTCCTGTCGGACCTCATGGGCGGCCAGGTAGCGATCGGCTTCGAGCCGACCACGACCGCGATTCCCCTGATCCGCAGCGGCAAGGTGCGCGCGCTGGCGATCGGCAGCAAGGCCAGGAATCCGCAGCTTCCGGACGTGCCCGCGCTGTCGGAGTTCTTCCCGGGCTTCGAGGGCGACAACTGGCACGGCCTGTTCGCGCCGCGCGGCACGCCCGACACCGTGATCCAGCTCGTGAACGCGGAGATGAACCGCGTGCTCCAGACCAACGAGATCAAGAGCCGGCTGGCCGACCTCGGACTGCAACCGGGTGGCGGTTCGAGCAGCGAGTTCAGGGACTACTTCCGCGCCGACTACGCGCGCTGGGGCGAGGTCATCCGGCAATTCAACATCCGCATCGATTGATCGATGCGCCCTCCCCACTCCCGAAAGAAGCAATGAACCCAGAGACACAACGCTCGGAACAGGACATCAAGGAAGCCTATTACCGCGAACTGCGCGCCAAGGCGCCGGGCATCGCCTACAGCGAGCTCGAGCAGCTGGTCCTGGCCGCGCGCATGCTGGCCGCCGAGGGCCATTGGGCCAACGGCATCGCGGGGCAGATCACCGCGCGCGCCGAAGCGCCGGGCACCTACTACACGCTCAAGTTCGGCATCGGTGCCGACGAGGCCACGCCCGACGGCTTCATGGTGACCAACGACGCGCTGCAGGCGCTCGATGGCCGCTCGCTGCCCAATCCAGCGACGCGCTTCCATACCTGGGTCTATCGCGCCAACCCCGAGGTGAAATGCATCATCCACACCCATCCGCCGGCCGTGCAGACGCTGGCCATGATCGGGCAGCCGCTGATCGTCGCGAACATGGACGCCTGCGTGTTCCACGACAACTGCAGCTACCTGGAGGAGTGGCCCGGCCTTCCCATCGCCGATGAGGAGGGGCGCATCATTTCGCAGGCACTGGCGGGCCGCAAGGCGCTGCTGCTGGCCCACCACGGACTGCTGACCGCGGGCACGAGCATCGCCGAGGCGGCCACGCTGGCCATCTGGATGGAGCAGCAGGCGGCGAACCAGTTGCGCGCCTCGGCGGCGGGGACCATCCGTCCGGTGCCGGACCACCTGGCGAGCGAAGCGCGCGACTTCCTGCTGAAGCCGCAGGTCATCGACATGGCCTTCCTCTACTTCGCGCGGCGCGTGCTGCGCGACGATCCCGATTGCCTCGAGGCGGATCGGCAGCCCGCATGAGATTCGCGGCCAACCTGTCGACGCTGTTCGCCGAGCTGCCGCTGCTGGCGCGTGTCGAGGCGGCCGCGTCCCTTGGCTTCGAGGGCGTCGAGATCTGGTTCCCCTACGAGGTGGACGCGAAGGTGCTGCGCGCGGAGCTGGCGCGCCATGAGGTGCAATGCGTGACGATGAACACGCAGCCCGGCAACGTCGACCTGGGCGATTGGGGACTGGCCGTCGACGCGACGCGCCGGGCCGAGTTCCTCGCGTCGGTGGAGATCGCCGCCGCCTACGCGGCCGAGATCGGTTGCCCGCGGATCCATGCGATGTCGGGCAGCGTGCCGCAGGACGTGACCCGCGAGGCATCGTGGGAGGTCTTCGCAAGGAACATCGACGACGCCTGCGTCATCGCCGCGCGCCACGGTCTCAGCCTGATGATCGAGCCGCTCAACGCGATCGACCGGCCGAGCTTCCTGCTCACGCGGCAGGCCCAGGCCATCGCGCTGATCGAACAGCTCGGCCGCGAGAACCTCAAGATCATGCTGGACCTGTTCCACCTGCAGCGCGGCGAAGGGAATCTCATCGAGCGCATGCGCCAGAGCCTGCCGCATGCGGCGCACGTCCAGATCGCGGACGTGCCCGGTCGGCACGAGCCGGGCAGCGGCGAGATCAACTTCGCGACGGTGTTCCGGACCTTGAAGCAACTCGGATGGACGGGCTGGATCGGCTGCGAATACTTCCCGAGCGACGGCACCCTGGCCAGCTTCGGGTGGCTGGAAGCGCACGGCATCGAGCTGCGGGCGCGCTGAGAACAGCAGTTTTTTCCAAGCCGCGACCGCGCGTCGTTTCTAAGCTGCGGTCACTTCCAACTTCCTCCCCACGGAGCCGGTGACCATGCAACGCAACGACGACACGCCATCCAGGACCGACCTCTTCCATCGCCTGCACACGGGCCCCGCGCCCCTGATCCTCGTGAACGCCTGGGACGCCGCCAGCGCCCGCGTCATCGAGCGCGCGGGCGCGAGCGCCATCGCCACCACCAGCGCGGGCATCGCCTGGTCGCTCGGCTATGCGGACGGCGAACGGATGCCCGCCGGCGAACTGATCGCGGCCTGCGCGCGCATCTGCCGCGTGGCGCGCGTGCCGGTCAGCGTGGACCTCGAACGCGGCTACGGCGACGGCACGCAAGCAGTGCGCGACATGGCGGCCGCGCTCATCGACCTGGGCGTGGCCGGCATCAACATCGAGGACGGCACGCGGCCCGGCACGCGCGAACTGGCGCCGCCCGACGTGCTGTGCGAGCGCATCGCCGCGATCCGCGCGCTCGATGCGCGCTTCTTCATCAATGCGCGCACCGACACCCACATCGTCCCCTGGGACGACCCGGCGGCACGCTTCGAGGAAACGCTGCGCCGCGCGACGCTCTGCGCGGCGGCGGGCGCGGACGGCATCTTCGTGCCCGGCCTGTCGAGCCCCGAGGAGATCGAAGGCCTGTCACGCGCGGTCGCCCTGCCGGTGAACGTGTACGCGGGCTATGCCAGCGCGCCCACGGCCGAGAGTCTTGCGCGGGCCGGCGCACGTCGCATCAGCCTCGGCTGCGGTCCGCTGCAGGCGGCGCTGGGCCTGGTGGGCCGGCTCGCGAGCGAGGCCTTCGCGCATGGCCGCTTCGATGCAATGGACGAACGCATGCTGTCGGTCGGCGAGCTCAACGCGCTCTTTTCACCCGCCGCATGAAAATTCAGTTTCCATTAATGCGAATCACTCTCATTCAGTGCTATAGTCGAGCCAAGTCACCAACCAGCTTCATCCCGAAGCGACCACCGCCACCATGCAAGCTCTCCTCTCTCAAGGAAGCCAACCGTC
>NZ_JBZAYE010000179.1:0-12416 GCF_058244205.1 Variovorax sp. 20P10.2.4 | reverse complement strand
AGCTCGATCCAGCCGCCGTGCTCCACGCCATGCGTCTCGCCCTCGCCGAGCACCGTATGTGCGGTCCACACGGCCTCGCCGATCCAGCGCGGCGGCGCCGACACCCGCACGCGGCCCTCGGCCACCTGCAGCCAGGTGCCGGCGTCCACCGCCGTGCGGAAGGAATCGCCGGCTTCGAGGAAGACGGCATCGGGGGCTTGCGAGAGGGTGGTGATCATGGCGGTACCTCGGGTTCGGAAGTCGGTGAAGGAAGGGCTGGGCGCGCTTCGATCGTAGAAATTCCCCGGCCCGTAAAACAGGCACACGCCGGCGCGATTCGCACCGGAACAGCCAGGGCCGGCAGCCATCTGTTATGGTCGTTTTCCCTCGCAACTGCATCTGTTTTCCAATGAACGATCGCGCGAGCATCGACGCCATGGACTCGCTACCGCTCTATCGGCAACTGGCGGCGCGCTACGTGGACGCGATCCACACCGGCTCGCTCAAGCAGGGCGACCGCCTGCCCTCCCTGCGCAGCCTGATGCGGCTGCACGCCATCAGCCTGTCGACCGCACTGCAACTGTGTCGCGCCATGGAGAGCGACGGCTGGGTCGAGGCACGCGACCGCTCGGGCTACTTCGTGCGCCGGCCGCGCCGGCTCGCGATCGCGCCGATGGAGGAGCCGCTGACCGTGCTGCCGCCCGATCCGGCGCAGTACGTGGGCATCCATGCGCGCGTGTCCGACTTCGTGGTGCGCGGCCGCACGGCCGGCGACACGCTGAACTTCGCGATCGCGCGCGGCGCGCCGCAGCTCTATCCGGCCGAGGCGCTGCGCAACGCGATGACGCGCGCGCTGCGCCACAAGCCCGAACTGCTGACCTCGGCCACGCCGCAGAAGGGCAATGCGCAGTTCCGCGCCGTGCTGGCCCAGCGCAGCCTGCGCATCGGCATGACGATCCCGCCCGACGAGGTGCTGGTCACCAACGGCTGCATCGAGGCGCTGAACCTCGCGCTGCGCGCGGTCACGCAGCCCGGCGACACGGTGGCCGTGGAGTCGCCCACCTTCTACGGCCTGCTGCAGGTGCTCGAGAGCCTGGGCCTGCGCGCGCTCGAGATCCCGACCAGCCCGCAGACCGGCATCTCGATCGAGGCGCTCGAGCTCGCGCTGCAGGCCTACGACAACGTGAAGGCCGTGGCCGTGGTGCCGCACCTGCAGAACCCGCTGGGCAGCGTGATGCCCGACGCGCACAAGCAGCGGCTCGCGCAGCTGTGCGAGCGCCACGGCATCCCGGTGATCGAGGATGACTCCTACAGCGAACTGGTCGACAGCGAGACCCCGCTGCGCGCGCTCAAGTCCTGGGACCGCACGGGCAACGTCATCTACTGCGCCTCGCTGCACAAGATCCTCGCACCCGGCCTGCGCCTGGGCTGGATCACGGCCGGGCGCTGGCATGCGCGCGTGGAGATGCTCAAGTACGCCCAGACCCGCAACAACGAGGACCTGGCCCAGCTCGCGGCCGGCGAATTCATGGGCACGGGCAGCTACGACCGCCACCTGCGCCGGCTGCGCGAGCACCTGGGCCGCCAGCGCGAGCAGACGGCCGAGGCGATCGCGAACTACTTCCCCGCCGGCACCCGGCTCAACCTGCCGCGCGGCGGGCTGCAGCTGTGGCTGGAGCTGCCCGAGCGCATCGGCGCCAACGCCCTGTTCGAGGCGGCGCTGGCCGAGCGCATCCAGATCGCGCCCGGCGCCATGTTCTCGAACTCGGGCCGCTTCGACCACTACCTGCGCATCAACTGCGGCTGGCCCTATTCGCCGGCCATCGATGCGGGGTTGAAGCGGCTCGGCGAGCTCGCGGCGCAGTGCTGCGCCGCGGCGCGCCGGGCCGCCTGAACCGCAGCGTGCTCAGGGCGCGATCGGCGTCAGCCCCGTGGCACCCTTCGCGGCATAGGCCGCGAACAGCGCGTTCGAGGCCGCGAGGTTCAGCCGCAGCTGCTGCTTGCCGACCGCCTTCGACTTGTAGCCGAACGACACCTCGCCGCCGCGTTCGATGAAGACGCGCTCGTAGTCGATGAACAGCGCGAAGTCGCCCACCGGGCTGAAGCTCAGCACGCGCGCATCGCCCAGGATCTCGATCTTGTAGCTGCCCGTACCGACCGCGATGCAGTTGCGCGGCGAGCCGTTGATCACGCGCTGCTGGCACTGCAGGAAGGTCACGGCGTTGCTGCTGCCGCCCGCGAAGCTCGCGCGCATCAGGTAGTTGCCGGTGTAGTAGCCGGTGATGGTGGCCGCGGTGCCCAGCGGCGCGCCGCCGACCGTGCCGAGGTCGACCGAGGTGGCCCCCCACCATTCGTTCTTCGGTCCGCTCTGGAAGCTGCCGTTGTCGCCGTCGAGGGTGCCCACGCCGAAGACGCAGGGCACGCCGGGGCTGCGCTGGATCAGCGTCTCGAGGGTCGCGACGCGCGCGGTGGCCGGCAGCGGGTTCGCCGCGCAGGCCACGCTGCCCCGGGTGCTGTCGCCGCCCTGCGCGATGTCCGCCGGATAGAGCTGGACCTTCGCGTTGTCGCGCACGTCGTAGGCGATCGCGGTGGCGAGGTCCATGCTGCCTTGCAGGCGCAGCCGGGAGCCGGCCGGGAAGGTGGCGCTGCCGAGGTCGGCGCTGATCGCCGCCGCGCTGGCCTGCGGGCCCCAGTTGGCATAGCGCGATCCATAGGGGCCGTTGCTGGTGTACGGGGAGGACTTGATGCGGTTCACCACGTCGGCCAGCTTCTGGCCCGAGATGTCGACATCGATGCGGCGCGAGCGGCTCACGCTCAGGCCGTCGCAGTAGTCCGAGATGTTGCGCCCGGCGGCGTCGCGCACGGTGGTCGTGTTCTTCGAGTCCGCGCACGCGAGCCAGCTGCGGCCGTTCCAGTGCAGGTCGCCGACCCGCGCCGGATCGCCGCCCGAGGCCCAGCGCGTGACCGTGCCGGCCACGCTGCGCTCGCGCTGGTCGCGAAAGTGCGTCAGCCCGTCCACCGGCGTGTTCTCCGCGACGGTCGAGACCAGCAGGCGGCGGCTCCAGTTGTTGCTGTCGGAGATGGTGAACCAGTCGAGGATGCCGGTCGCCGCGATGGCCTCGCCGGCGCCCACGGACGGCCCGGCGGCCAGCTTGGTGAGGCCCACGGCCACGCCGATGTTGGCCGGGCGCAGCTGGTTCTCCTGGGCGTTGGTCGCGTAGTAGGTCGACTGGCCCGCCATCAGGTCCTGGCACGGCTTGGTGCCGACACCGCCCGCGCAACTGGCGCGCGAGAACTCCTGGTTCACGAGGTTGCGCACCGAGGTCAGCTTGTCGAGCAGCATGCGCTGCGTCTCGAGCGAGATGTCGCCGGCCGAGATGGTGCCGCCGCTGATGTCGGCGGTGCCGATGCTGTCGGCCAGCGTGCGGGAGATCGCCTGCGAGAACGCGACCAGCGTCGCGGCCGTGGTGGCCGAGAGCAAATCGCCGTTGGCGGTGTAGTCGTCGAACAGGCTGCCGCCCAGGCCGAGCTGCGCGCGCAGGTTGGCTTCGGCCTCGGCGGAGGTGGCGCCCGCGCCGGTGCCCAGGTAGTGCACGAGCGTGGTCAGCGGGCTCACGAGGCCCGGCTTGTCGGCCGGTGCCTTGAGCACGTAGGCGGTCTTCACCGGCCCGAGCTCGGCATCGACGGCGTCGGTGCCCACCAGCGCGACGACCGGGTACTTGCCGGCGTCCGCGGCATCGATCTCGAGCGTGACCTTGCCCGCCGTGTCGGTCCTGCCGCTGGGCTCGCCGCTGTCGAGCAGGCCGTTGTTGTTCTTGTCGAGGAAGACGTTGGCATTGCGCAGCACGCCGTCGACCACCTTGACCTCGAGCTTCTGCGCGGCCGGCGGTGCGGGCGCCGGTGGCGGCGGCGCGACGCCGACGAAGGGAAAGCCACCACCGCCACCGCCGCCTCCACCCCCGCATGCCGCCAGCGCCAGCAACGCCGCGACGCTCGCCAGCGACATGCCCGAACGCGAGAACACCCTCTTGGAACCAGTCATGGGAACACTCCTTTTTTTGCGTCAACGAAGGTTCTCCATGAACCCCCTCGGCTCGAGTGTTCTGGCCCGCGCGCGGGCGCGCATCATCGAAATGAATGAGAAGCGGGGTGATGGCGCGAATTCATCGCGCGGGGCCGGTGCGGGTCCGGCCCGGTGCCGGCGGCGCTCAGTCGAGCAGCGCGAGCGCCGCGTAGTCGCCGATCTTGTCGCCCAGGCCCGCGCGCACCAGCTCGACGCCGCGCGTCAGCGGCAGCAGCCGGCCGTCGATCTGCGCCTGCAGCCGCGGCAGCAGGAAGTCGCTGTGGTGCAGGAACACGCTGCCGCCGAGGCTGATGCGCTGCAGGTCGAGCGTGGCGACCAGGTTGTAGAGCAGGCGGCCCATGACGCGGCACAGCGCGTCGACCACCTCGAGCGCATGCCGCTCGCCGGCCGAGGCGGCGGCGAACAGGTCGGGCGCGGGCCGGCCGAAGCGGCGGTCGATGGAGTTGCCGGCCACCAGCGCTTCGACGTCGCCGATGTTGCCGCAGCCGCAGAGCGCGCCACTGCCGTCGTCGGCCACGAAGCTGTGGCCCGCATGGCCCGCGTTGCCGTTCTTGCCGCGCAGCGCGCGGCCGTCCACGCACAGGCCCACGCCCACGCCGGTGCTCCAGGTGACGTAGGCGCAATGGTCGAAGCCCTGCAGCGCGCCCCAGTGGCGCTCGGCCTCGAGCGCGGCCACGGCGTCGTTCTCGACCCGCACCCAGCCGTAGCGCTGCGCGAGCGGCGCCTCGACCACCGCCGTCATCCAGTCGTTGGGCAGGCCGCGCGCCGGGCCGGCGATGCCGCCGCAGATGTTGGGCGTGGCGAGCTCGACCTTGCCGTCGCGCAGTTCGAAGGGGCCGGTCGAGGACACGCCCACGCGCTCGATGCTCGCGGGGTCGACGTTCTGCTCGGCGCAGACGGCATCGATCATGCGCAGGATCTGCGTCGCCACCGCGTCGTTGTCGCCGGTCTTCGCGGTGGGTTCGCTGCGCCGGCCGATCAGCGGTGCATCGCTCGAAGCGGAAAGGCTCACGGCCACCTTGGTACCACCGATGTCGACGCAGGCTCTCATTGCGGTTGTCTTCTTTCGTGAAATCCGGCGTTGCCGGAGCTACAGCAGCCGCGCCACCAGTGCCGCGATCATGCTGAGCACCACCGTGCTCGCGATCGGCAGCTGCCATTCGCGGCCGAAGGCGCGGAACTCGAAATCGCCGGGCAGTCGTCCGAAGCCGAAGCGGCGCAGCCAGGCGGTCAGGCCGCTCATGAGCACCAGCGCCAGGACGACGACGATCAGCCAGCGAAGCATGAAACCAGTCTAGCCCTGGAGCACGGCCAGTGCTTGTCGGTGAAGTTCGGGTGTGGCCGCCGCGATCACGCGGCCATCGGACTTCAGCCCCAGCGGCCGGCCTTCCCAGTCGGTGATCACGCCACCCGCGGCCTCGATCAGGCCGGCCGGGCCGAGATAGTCGTAGGGCTGCAGGCCGGTCTCGACCACCAGGTCGATGGTGCCGCCCGCGAGCTGGGCATAACCGTAGCAGTCGCCGCCGAAGCGGCGCATCGCGCACTGGCGGCTCAGCCGGTCGAAGGCCTGCCAGTCGGCGGGCGCGAAGATGTCGGGCGAGGTGGTGACGATGCGCGCCTTGGCGACCTCGCCGCAGGCGCTCGCATGCACCGGCTGGCCGTCGCGCGTGGCGCCCACGCCGGCCTGGCCGATCCAGCGCTCCTTCAGCACCGGCATGTCGACCATGCCGAACACCACGCGCTCGCCCTTCAGCACGCCGATCAGCGTGCCCCACAGCGGCGAGCCGGTGATGAAGCTGCGGGTGCCGTCGATCGGGTCGAGCACCCAGACGCGCTCGGCCTCCAGGCGCTCGGCGCCGTGCTCCTCGCCGTAGATGCCGTCGGCCGGCGCGCGCTGCGCGAGCAGCTCGCGCATGGCGGTCTCGGCCGCGCGGTCGGCCAGCGTGACCGGGCTCTCGTCGGCCTTGGTGATGATGTCCAGCGGGGTGCGGAAATGGCGCATCGACTGGGCGGCGGCGGCGTCGGCCAGCGCCTGCGCGAGGCTCGGGAGATCGGCGTTGGAAGTGCTCATGGCAAAGGACTGCGGGCAAAGCGGCAGGGCGCCGCGAACCCCGGATTAGACCCGACCTTGCGCCGAGGTCCAGGCCGAACTTGGATCGGCCCGGGGTTTGACCGGCGCGACCCGCCGTCCTAGCATGGCCCGAAAATTGCCAAGCGGAGACGACATGACCAGCTTCCAGCCCCTGCGCCGCGCCCTGCTCGCGGCCCTGCTCGGCACCGCCGCCGCCTTCGCCCACGCCACGCCGTCGGAATCGGAGCACCGGCTGATCGACACGCTGATCCAGCGCGTGGCGAAGATGGGCTCGATGACCTTCCTGCGCAACGGCAGCGAGTACAACGCCACCGAGGCCGCCAAGCACATGCAGGCCAAGTACGAGCATTTCCGCAAGGAGATCGTGACCGCCGAGGACTTCATCGAGCGCTGCGCCACGCGCTCGGAGATGACCGGCCAGGCCTACCGCGTGAAGCTCGGCGGCGGCGCGATCAAGGAGTCGGGCGAGTTCCTGCGCGCCGAGCTGCGCAGCCTGCGCGAGGAGGCGAAGAAGGGCGCCAAGGCCGGCTGAGCCCGGCCGGTCAGCGCTGCTGGCCCCACTTGCGCACCGTCAGGCGCTCGAGCGTCTTGAAGCCCAGGCTTTCGACCAGCAGCCCGATCAGCACCACCATGACCAGGCCCGCGAACACGCGGTCGGTGTAGAGCTCGTTGCGGTTCTGGAAGATGTACCAGCCCAGCCCGCCCTTGCCCGAGGAAGCGCCGAACACCAGCTCGGCCGCGATCAGCGTGCGCCAGGCGAAGGCCCAGCCGATCTTGAGCCCCGAGAGGATCGACGGCAGCGCGGCCGGCACCAGGATCTGCAGCACGTAGCGCAGGCCCGTGAGGCCGTAGTTGCGCCCGGCCATGCGCAGGGTCTCGGGCACGCCCTGGAAGCCCGCATAGGTGTTGAGCGCCAGCGGCCACAGCACCGAGTGGATCAGCACGAACACCAGGCTGCCCCGGCCCAGGCCGAACCACAGCAGCGCCAGCGGCAGCAGCGCGATCGCGGGCAGCGGATTGAACATCGAGGTCAGCGTGTCCAGCAGGTCGCGGCCGATGCGCGTGGACACCGCGAGCGTGGTCAGCGCGAAGGCCAGCGCCACGCCCGCGAGGTAGCCCTGCACCAGCACCGCGAGCGAGATGCGCACCTTCTCGAGCAGCTCGCCGCTGGCCAGGCCCTCGACCAGCGCGCGCGCGGTGGCGCTGAAGGTGGGCAGCAGCAGGTCGTTGTCCTGCCAGCGCGCCGCCAGCTCCCACAGCAGCGCGATCGCGACCAGGATCAGCCCCTTGCGCAGCCAGGCCTGCGAGGCCAGGCGCGCGCCCAGCGGCAGCCGGCGCTCGACCGGCAGCTCGGTGAAGGGTTCGAGCGTGCGCTCGTACTCGGGGCGCACGGGGGGAAGGATCGCGCTCATCGGCCGGCCTCGGTGTCGTGTGCTTCGTCGAACAGCATGTCGTGGATGCGTTTCGCGGTCTGCTGGAACTCGGTGCCGCCGAGGCTGTCGAGCGTGAAGCCGTGGCTGTTGATCTCGGCGCGCATGCGCCCGGGATGCGGCGACAGCAGCGCGATGCGGTTGCCCACCACCAGCGCCTCCTCGATCGAATGGGTGACGAACAGCAGCGTGAAGCGCACCTCGTCCCACAGCGCCAGCAGCTCCTGCTGCATGCGCCGGCGCGTGAGCGCGTCGAGCGCGGCGAAGGGCTCGTCCATCAGCAGCACGCGCGGCTGCATCGCGAGCGCACGCGCGATCGCCACGCGCTGCTTCATGCCGCCCGAGAGCTGGTGCGGATGCACGTCGGCGAACTTCGAGAGACCCACCTTGTCGAGGTAGTGCAGCGCGCGCTCGGCCGCTTCCTTGCGGCCCAGCGTGCGCGAGGCCAGCAGCGGGAACATGACGTTCTGCTTGACCGTCTTCCACGGCGGCAGCTGGTCGAACTCCTGGAACACCACGATGCGGTCGGGCCCGGGGCGCAGCACGCGCTCGCCGGCCAGCCGGATCTCGCCCTCGACCGGCGCGATGAAGCCCGCGACCGATTTCAGCAGGGTCGACTTGCCGCAGCCCGAGGGGCCGAGCAGCACGAAGCGGTCGGCCTGGTGCACGTCGAAGCTCACGCGGTGCGTGGCGCGCACCACGCGCTCGGGCGTGCGGTACTCGAGGCTGACGCCATCGACCTGCAGCAGCGGCGCCGCGGCCTCCTGCGCGCGCGCCTCGTCGCGTGCCAGCCCCGGGAAGGAGGACCCGGCCGCGGGCGCCACCCGCTGCCGGTGGGCCAGGGCATCGGCCCGCGAATCCAGCACCGCCGCCGTGCTCATCAGTTGCCCGAGGCGTTGTGCGCGTCGTCGAAGAAGTAGTCCTTCACCGAGGCCGGCTTGTTCTTGATCGCGCCCACGCGGTGCATGAAGTCGGCCAGCGCGTAGGTGTTCTGCGGCGTGGTCTTGAACTGCACCTCGGGGTTCCTGATGATCTTCAGCAGCAGCTCGCGGTCGAGCTTGGCGTTGCTGACCTTGAGGTAGATGTCGGCCGCCTTCTCGGGATTGGCACTGACGAACTTCGCGGCCTCGTCGAGCGCGTCGATGAAGGCCTTGTAGGTCTTCGGGTTCTCGTTGCGGAATTTCTCGGTGGCGTAGAGCACCGTGGCCGACGAGGGGCCGCCCAGCACCTGGTAGGAGTTCAGCACGATGTGCGCCGCGGGGTTGCCCGCGAGCTCCTGCTCCTGGAACGGCGGGTTGCCGAAGTGGGCCGTGATCTCGGTGCCGCCCTTGATGATGGCCGCGGCCGCGTCGGGATGCGGCAGCGCCACGCTGATCTTGTCGAGCTTGTTGAACTCCTTGTCGCCCCAGAGCTTGGCCGAGGCGAACTGCAGCACGCGCGACTGCACCGACACGCCGACCGCGGGCAGCGCGATGCGGTCCTTGTCCGTGAAGTCGGCGATGGTCTTCACGTTCGGGTTGTTGCTCACCAGGTAGTAGGGGAAGTTGCCCAGCGAGGCCACGCCCTTGACGTTCTGCTTGCCCTTGGTGCGGTCCCACAGCGTGAGCAGCGGGCCGACGCCGGCACCGGCGATCTCGATGTTGCCCGACAGCAGCGCGTCGTTGACCGCCGAGCCGCCCGAGAGCTTGACCCATTCGACCTTGGCGTCGACGCCCGCGGCCTTCGCGTGCTTCTCGATCAGCTTCTGGTCCTGCGCCACGTTGAGCAGCAGGTAGACGATGCCGAACTGCTCGGCGATGCGGATCTGGCCTTCGGCGTGCGCGGCGAGGCTGCCGGCCAGGAGGCCGAGGCCGGCGACGAGGGATGCGGCCTGGCGGGTGAAGCGGTTCATGGCGGGAAGGACTCCAAGGGAAGAAATTCGGGGTGCAGCGCTCCGCGCGGACCCGGCGTCGCCGGTCCGTCGAGGACGTTCGTCTGCGGAGGTGGTCGGTCTATCGGGGCTCGTCGCCCACGATGGTGGTGCGGTTGAGCCGGCGGCGCAGGTGGTCGGGCGTGCCCGCCGCCAGGTGCATCAGCGAGCGGTTGTCCCAGAACACGAGGTCATGGGGCGCCCACTGGTGGCGGTAGACGAATTCGGGCTTCACGCTGTGCGCGAACAGCTCGGACAGGAGTTCATCGCTTTCTTCCTTGGGCAGGCCGACGATGCGGGTGGTGAAGTGCTCGCTGACGAAGAGCGCCTTGCGCCCGGTCTCGGGATGCGTGCGCACCACCGGCTGCACCGCGGGCGCGACCTGGTCGATCTGCGCCTGCGAGAGCTTGGGCCGCCACGGGTTCTTGGCGCGCAGTTCCTCGTACTTGGCGAGGTAGCTGTGCTCGGCCTTGAGCGGCAGGATGCGCTGCTGCAGGTCGCTCGGCAGCGCTTCCCAGGCCAGGTGCTGGTCGGCGAACAGCGTGTCGCCGCCCTCGCTCGGCAGTTCCTGCGCGTGCAGCAGGGAGCCGAGGCTGGGCTTGGGCTTGTAGGAGATGTCGGAATGCCAGTAGACGCCCGCGTCGCCGAGGCCGATGGGCTCGCCGTTCTCCTTGATGTTGGAGACGATGAGGATCTCGGGATGGTTCTTGAGCTGGAACTGGTGCAGGACGTGGATCTCGAGCGGGCCGAAGCGGCGGCTGAAGTCGATGTGCTGCTGGGGGGTGATCTGCTGGTTGCGGAAGACCAGGACGTGGTGGTCGAGGTGGGCGCGATGGATGCGGGCGAAGTCTTCTTCCGGGATGGGGCGCGCGATGTCGAGGCCGATGACTTCGGCGCCTACGGGGGCGGGGAAGGGGCGGATCTCGAAGGATTGGGTGCGCTCGGGGACGAGGACTTGGCTCATGTGCCGCAATGTAGGCGGGGATGGGGGGTTGGGCAACGAACTCTTCGTTGAATGCTTATGACTGCTCTGGGTGGTTTTGGTTTTTCCCTCTCTGTTTCTCTGCTTAGGCTGTCGGCCGGGTCTCGCCCCGGCGGGCGACCTACTTTCTTTTGCTTCGCCAAAAGAAAGTAGGCAAAGAAAAGGCGACCCCGCTGTCTGTGTCCCTCCGCTTCGCTACGGGCAACCTGCGGTGCTCGGAGAAAGCGGGGGTCCGCAGAACTCGCTTCGCTCAGACAGCTGCGGCCCTTATCCCGCTTTCCCCTGCGCTCCTCGGCACAGCCAGAGGGGATCAGGGTCAACGCGCCATGGCGCGTCCTTGTGTGGGGTGTGTGAGTGCGAAGGCCCTGGGTCTTCTTCTACCTGGGCCGAGCGAAGCGACGGCGCGTTGGGTATCCGGGGCCGAGCGCAGCGATGGCCCGACCTCCCCCTCTGGCTGCGCCGAGGAGCGCAGCGTTTCGCGGATAAGGGCTCGCAGCTGTTTGAGCGAAGCGAGTTCTGCGAGACCCCGCGAAACGCGAGCACCGCAGGTTGCCCGTAGCGAAGCGGAGGGTCGCAGACAGTGGGTCGCCTTTTCTTTGGTTACTTTCTTTTGGCGAAGCAAAAGAAAGTGACTCGCCCGCCGGGGCGAGACCCGGCCAACGGCCTAAACAAAAAGCGCGCCTTCAAAAAAGATCAGAGCGTATGACTCCGATCCCCTTCAACAAACCCAAGCGCCTCCCACCCGTCACCAACAGCAAACCCCACCACCTTGAACAGCTCCCCCATCTCATGCTCATGCACCAGCCGAGCCCCCATCGCCCTCTCCCCCACGGAAGCCGTCTCCATCAACGAAACCAGCCCGCAGTTCAGCAGAAACCGCGCCTGACTCGCATACCCCAACACGGCAAGCCCCGCCTCCTGCCCAGCCAACGCCACCCCCGTGAAGTCAACGTGAGCAGTGATGTCCTTCAGCCCCACGTCCGACAGCGGATCCCCATCCGCCCGATGCGCCCGATGGCACATCACCGTCCCCATGTGCCGCTGCGGGTGGTAGTACTCGCTCTCGGGAAAGCCGTAGTCGATCAAAAAGGCCGCCCCGCGCTCGAGCCGGTCCGCCAGGGTCGCGACGAAGGCCTTGGCCTGGGGATGGATCTCGGTCAGGTAGTCGTGCTCGCCCGGCACCTCGACCGGCGGCCGCAGCTCGGTCTCGCGGTCGGCCCAGGCCCAGCCGTCGCCGGCCGCATTGCGCACCACGCCGCGCTCGAACCAGCGCCCGCCATGGCGCGCGAGCAGTTGCACCGGCATCGCGTCGAGCACCTCGTTGCCGACCACCACGCCCTGCATCGCCGCGGGCAGCTCGAGCCGCCATTCGACGCGGTCGCCGAAGCGCGCCAGCGCCTGCTGCTGGCGCGCGCGCAGGGTGCCCGAGAGGTCGACGATGCGGTAGTTCACGTCGCTGCGGCCCAGCGCATCGAGCGCGTCGAGCAACTGGGCGGCGAGCGCACCCGAGCCGGCGCCGAACTCCCACACCGTGGCGGTGCCGGTCTTCTCGAGCGCCTCGGCCAGCTGCGCGGCCAGCGCGCGGCCGAACAGCGGGGTGAGCTCGGGCGCGGTCACGAAGTCGCTGCCCGATTCGGGCATCTGGCCGAACTTGGCGAGGCTGTTGGCGTAGTAGCCGAGCCCCGGCGCATAGAGCGCGAGCGCCATGAAACGGTCGAAGCCGATCCAGCCGCCGGCGCGCTCGACGGCACGGGCGATCAGGGTGTCGAGGGCGATGGGTAAACTGCTGTGGGTCTGTGTCGTCACGGGCACCGATTCTCCTCGCATCCTCCAGCCCCCACCTTCCGCATGAGCGCCGCGCCCTCCTCCACCGCCCCGGCCCCCGAGCGCCGCACCGTCCTCGTCACGGGCGCGGGCAAGCGGCTGGGGCGCGAGATCGC
>NZ_JBZAYE010000178.1:0-12423 GCF_058244205.1 Variovorax sp. 20P10.2.4 | reverse complement strand
TCGACCGTGAGGTCGAGCCCGTCGCTGTTGCGCCGCGCGGGGGCCGGGCCGTAGAGCAGCGGCGGCAGCGGCAGTTGCGGGCTCTCGCGCTCCAGCCACAGCGGCGAGACCAGCAGCGTGGCAATGGGCACGCCGGGGTCGCCGAGCTGGTTGACGAAGGAGGAGTTGGCGCCGTTCTCGAGCAGGCGGCGCACCAGGTAGGCCAGCAGGTCCTTGTGGCGGCCGACCGGCGCATACACGCGCACCGAGGCGCCGGTGTGCTTCATGACCTCGCGGTAGACGCCCTCGCCCATGCCGTGCAGCCGCTGCAGCTCGAAGGGCGCGCCCTGGCGCTGCGCCATCTGCAGGATGGCCGCGATGGTGCCCGCGTTGTGGGTGGCGAACTGCGGATAGATCGCGTCGGGCGCGGCCAGCAGCGCCTGCGCGCAGGCCAGGTAGCTGACGTCGCTGTGGTGCTTGTGGGTGAACACGGGGTAGTGCGGCAGGCCCAGTTCCTGCGCGCGCTTGATCTCGGCGTCCCAGTAGGCGCCCTTGACCAGCCGGCACATCAGCCGCAGGCCGTAGCGGCGCGCGATCGCGGTGACGTGCTCGATCAGCTCGAGCGCGCGCGTCTGGTAGGCCTGCAGCGCGAGGCCGAAACCGCGCCATTGCGGATGCTCGGCGGCGACGCGGGTCGCGAGCGCGTCGAACACGTCGAGCGAGAGCTCGAGCCGGTCGACCTCCTCGGCATCGATGGTGAGGTTGATGTTGGCCGCGGCCGCGCGCTCGCACAGCAGCCACACGCGCGGCACCAGCTCGCGCAGCACGCGCTCGCGCTGCGCGTCCTCGTAGCGCGGATGCAGCGCGCTGAGCTTGATCGAGATGCCGTCGTTGCGCTCGGGCGCGGCGGTGGGATCGGCGCCCTGGGCGATCGCGGCGATGGCGCGGGTGTAGCTCTCGAGGTAGCGCAGCGCGTCCTCGTCGGTGCGCGCGCCCTCGCCGAGCATGTCGTAGCTGAAGCACAGGGCGGACTGCTTGCGGTGCGCGGCACGGGCCTCATCCATCGCCTCGGCGATGGTCTGGCCCAGCACGAACTGCCGGCCCAGCAGCTGCACCGCGCGCAGCGTGGCGGCGACCACGGTGCGCGCGCCGAGCCGGGCCATCAGGCCGGGCGGATGGTCGGCCTCGGGCAGGAAACGCTTCGACATCGCGATCGCGGCCGACGACAGGCGCGACAGCGTGGAATCGGCCGCGCCCTCGAAATCGGCGCGGCCGAGCTGGTCGGCCGTGAGCGCGATGGCGGTCTCGGCATCGGGCACGCGCAGCAGCGCCTCGGCCAGGCGCATCAGCGCGAGGCCTTCGGCGCTCGAGATCGGGTATTCGCGCAGCAGGCTCTCCATGGCCCAGAACGGCGGCGGATGGTCGCGCACCGCCTGCACCCAGGGCGTGGCAACGGTCGAGGCCGCGGTCCAGTCGAGCGCCCCCTCGAGCAGGGCGAGTCGATGGGCGACGACCTCGGTCTCGGGTCGGTAGGGGTCGGGCAGGCGCATGTCTTCTCCTTGGTTGGATTGGCTATGGTCCATGCCTTGATGGCGAATTTTTCACCAAAATTCGACAGCATTTCCGGATAATTCACCAGAACCCTTGCCATCCCATTTCCATGACCGACCTGGACCGCGTCGATCTCCGGCTGCTGAAGATTCTTCAGGAAGACGGCCGCATCACCAACCTCAAGCTGGCCGAGGCGGTGGCGCTGTCGCCGACGGCGGTGCTCGCGCGCGTGCAACGGCTCACGCGCGAGGGCTTCATCCAGGGCTACGAGGCGCGGCTCGACGCCGAGCGGCTGGGCCGCGGCTTCACGGTCTTCGTCGAGGTGCTGCTGGACCGCACCACGCCCAACGTGTTCGACCAGTTCAAGGCCGCGGTGCAGGTGCGCGAGGAGATCGTCGAATGCCACATGGTGGCCGGCGGCTTCGACTACCTGCTGAAGACGCGCATGGCCGACATGGCGGCCTACCGCGACTTCGCGGGCACGGTGCTGTGGCAGCTGCCGGGCGTGCGCGAGACGCGCACCTATGCGGTGATGGAGGAAGTGAAGAGCAGCGCGCGGATCCCGCTGGGGATCTGAGCCTTGCCGCTCAGGCCGCCTTCTGCGGGCGGCCGCCGAAGATCGCCGTGCCGATGCGCACCATCGTGCTGCCCGCGCTGACCGCCGCCTCGAGGTCGGCGCTCATGCCCAGCGACAGGGTATCGAGCGCGATGCCGGCGCCGCGGATTTCATCGAACAGCACCTTCGCGCGCAGCAACAGCGCGCGCTGGGCCTCGAAATCGGGCGCCGGTTCGGGGATCGCCATGAGCCCGCGCAGCACCAGCTGTGGCAACGCCGCCACAGCGCGCGCCAGCGGCAGCGCTTCCTCGGGCGTCACGCCGGACTTGTTGGCGCCGCCGTCGACGTTGACCTGCAGGCAGACCTGCAGCGGCGGCAGATGGGCCGGGCGCTGGGCCGAGAGCCGCTCGGCGATCTTGAGCCGGTCGATGCTGTGCACCCAGTCGAACTGCTCGGCCACGGGCCGCGTCTTGTTGCTCTGCAGGGGGCCGATGCAGTGCCATTCGAGGCCGGCGCGCAGGTCGGCCAGCGCGGCGATCTTGTCCAGGCCTTCCTGCACGTAGTTCTCGCCGAAGGCCGACTGGCCCGCGGCCTGCGCCTCGCGCACCGCCTCGGGCCCGAAGGTCTTCGATACCGCCAGCAGCCGCACCGCGCCGGGGTCGCGGCCGGCGTCGGCGCAGGCCTTCGCGATCCGCTGCCGCACGTGCTGGAGGTCGTCGCCAATCATCGTCATAATCGTCCAAATTCGTATCAAAACGTCACCGAAACCCGATCGAGGAGCCCCGTGGACATCACCCAACTGCTCGCGTTCAGCGTCAAGAACAAGGCTTCCGACCTGCATCTGTCGGCCGGCCTGCCGCCGATGATCCGCGTTCACGGCGATGTGCGCCGCATCAATGTCGATGCGCTGGACCACAAGGCGGTGCACGCCATGGTCTACGACATCATGAGCGACACCCACCGCAAGCACTACGAAGAATTTCTGGAGGTCGACTTCTCGTTCGAGATCGACGGCCTGGCGCGCTTCCGGGTCAACGCCTTCAACCAGGCGCGCGGGGCGGCCGCGGTGTTCCGGACCATCCCCTCGAAGATCCTCACGCTCGAGCAGCTGAATGCGCCCAAGATTTTCGGCGAACTCGCGCTCAAGCCGCGCGGCCTGGTGCTGGTGACCGGCCCCACGGGCTCGGGCAAGTCGACCACGCTGGCCGCGATGGTCAACTACCTCAACGAGAACGAGTACGGCCACATCCTCACGGTGGAGGACCCGATCGAGTTCGTGCACGAGTCGAAGAAGTGCCTGATCAACCAGCGCGAGGTCGGGCCGATGACGCTGTCGTTCGCGAATGCGCTGCGCTCGGCGCTGCGCGAGGACCCCGACGCGATCCTGGTCGGCGAAATGCGCGACCTCGAGACCATCCGCCTCGCGATGACCGCGGCCGAGACCGGCCACCTGGTGTTCGGCACGCTGCACACCTCGTCGGCCGCCAAGACCATCGACCGGATCATCGACGTGTTCCCGGGCGAGGAGAAGGAGATGATCCGCGCCATGCTGTCGGAGTCGCTGCAGGCGGTGATCTCGCAGACCCTGTGCAAGACCAAGGACGGCCTGGGCCGCGTGGCGGCGCACGAGATCATGCTGGGCACGCCGGCCATCCGCAACCTGATCCGCGAGGCCAAGGTGGCGCAGATGTACTCCACCATCCAGACCGGCCAGGGCCAGGGCATGCAGACGCTGGACCAGAACCTCACGGACCTGGTGCGGCGCAATACGATCTCCGCCGCCGAAGCTCGCAGCAAAGCGAAGATCCCCGAAAACTTCCCCGGCTGACCCCAGCCCTCCGGAGCCCCTCATGGAACGCGATCAAGCCAGCCAGTTCATCAACGACCTGCTCAAGCTCATGGTGAGCCGCAACGGCAGCGACCTGTTCATCACGGCCGACTTCCCGCCCGCGATCAAGGTCGACGGCAAGGTCACCAAGGTCTCGCAGCAGGCGCTGGGCGCGCAGCACACGCTGGCGCTCACGCGCTCGGTGATGAACGACCGCCAGACGGCCGAGTTCGAGCGCACCAAGGAGTGCAACTTCGCGATCTCGCCGACCGGCATCGGCCGCTTCCGCGTCAACGCCTTCGTGCAGCAGGGCAAGGTCGGCATGGTGCTGCGGACCATCCCGGCCAAGCTGCCGACCATCGACGACCTGGGCATGCCGCAGGTGCTCAAGGACGTGTCGATGACCAAGCGCGGCCTGTGCATCCTGGTGGGCGCCACCGGCTCGGGCAAGTCGACCACGCTGGCCGCGATGATCGACTGGCGCAACGAGAACTCCTTCGGCCACATCGTCACGGTGGAGGACCCGGTGGAGTTCGTGCATCCGCACAAGAACTGCGTGGTGACGCAGCGCGAGGTGGGCATCGACACCGACAGCTGGGAGGCGGCGCTCAAGAACACGCTGCGCCAGGCGCCCGACGTGATCCTGATGGGCGAGATCCGCGACCGCGAGACCATGGAGCACGCCGTGGCCTTCGCCGAGACCGGCCACCTCTGCATGGCCACGCTGCACGCCAACAGCGCCAACCAGGCGCTCGACCGGATCATCAACTTCTTCCCCGAGGAGCGCCGCGCGCAGCTCTTGATGGACCTGTCGCTGAACCTGCGCTCGCTGGTCTCGCAGCGCCTGGTGCCGACCGAGGACGGCCTGGGCCGCGTGGCGGCGGTCGAGATCCTGCTGAACACGCCGCTGATCTCCGACCTGATCTTCAAGGGCGAGGTCGGCGAGATCAAGGAGATCATGAAGAAGAGCCGCAACCTCGGCATGCAGACCTTCGACCAGGCGCTGTTCGACCTGTTCGAGGGCCACGCGATCAGCTTCGAGGATGCGCTGCGCAATGCCGACTCGGCCAACGACCTGCGGTTGCAGATCAAGCTCAACAGCCAGCGCGCGCGCAGCACCGACCTGGCCGCGGGCACGGAGCACTTCGCGATCGTCTGAGCCGGCGCGCCGCCTTCAGTCGATCTGCCGCTGCCAGGCGGCGAACACGCCCGCCGCGAGCGCGACCACGGCGATCGCCGTGAAGCCGTCGAGCGAGGCCATGAAGGTGGCCTGCTGCTCGAGCGTGCGCCACAGGGTGCCGAGCGCCATCGCATGCGCCTCGCCGGCCGCATGGCCGAGCGCCGCGAAATTCCGCGTCAGCCCGTCGAGCGCCTGCATGAAGCCCGCGTTGCCGGCATTGGCCGATTCGGCGAGCCGGGTTTCGTGCAGCGCGAGCCGGTGCTGCTGCAGCGCGATCACGCTCGAGGTGGCGAAGGAGATCGCGAGCTGCCGCACCAGGTTCTTGAGCCGGTAGCCGTGCGCGAAGTCCTCGGCCGCGAAGGGCCGGAAAGTGAGGTTCGCGACCGGCAGCACCACGAACAGCATCAGCAGGCCGCGCAGCAGCAGCGGCCCGACCAGCGCCTCGCGCCCCGACTGCGGCGTGACGCGCGCGAGCCAGGCGGACGCCAGCGCGGCGATCGCGAAGCCCGCGACGATCAGCCACTTCTTGTGCGCGAGGCGCGCCGAGTAGCGCAGGTAGACGAACACCAGCAGCCCGGTGGCGAGCGACATCGCGCCCGTGAAGTAGCCGGTGTTGCCCACGCTGAAGCCGAGCCCGCCCTCCATCAGCCGCGGCAGCAGGTAGCTGAAGCCGGTCGACAGGTAGTAGTAGACGACGTAGAGCGCGAGCCCGACGCGAAAGCCCGGCTGCCGCAGCGCATGCAGCCGCACCAGCGGCGCGGGATGGTGCCACTGGTGCCAGCCGAACCACGCGAGCCCCGCGAGGCCGGCCAGCGCCAGCCCCACGAGCGCGGGCGAACCGGTGAACAGTTCGAAGTGGGTGCGCGTGAGCACCACCTGCAGCGCCGCCTGCGCCAGCGCGAACACCAGGTAGGGCGCATGGTGCGGCGCGGTGCGCTCGTGCGGCTCGACGTCGCCGAGGTCGGGCAGCGCCCACAGCACCAGCAGGCCGATCAGCACCGCCACCGGCACGGTGCAGCCGAACAGCCAGCGCCAGTCGAAGTTCGAGACCAGGAAGGCACCGGCCACCGGCGCCAGCGCGCCGCCGAAGACGATCAGCACCATGAAGGCCTTGAGCGCCTTGGCGCGGCGCTCGGCCGGCATGCCGATCTGGATCAGGATGCGGCAGGCGCCGAGCATCGGCCCCACGAAGTAGCCCTGCACGCCGCGCGCCAGCGCGAGCTGGGTCGAACTGTCGGACCAGGCGGCGCCGAGGCCGCCCGCGGCGAAGGCGAACATGCACAGCGCGAGATAGCGGCGGTAGCCGAGCCGCTCGATCCACGCATGCTGCTGCAGGATGCCGAGCACCGCGCCCAGCGCGTAGGCGCTCGAGGCCCACACCAGTTCGTCGGGCGAGGCGTTGACGCCGCCCGCGATGTAGCTCGCGAAGAAGGCGAACAGCGCGTTGTCGAAGTAGTCGACCGCCGTGACCAGCCCGATCGCCCAGGGCATCCACGCCACGGCCGAGAGGCCGCGCGGATGCCGGGCGAGGGCCGGTGCGGTCATGACGCCGGGCGCTCCGCGCGCCGCTGCGCGAGGGCCTCCTCCAGCGGTTCGCCGGCCAGGCGGCGTTCGACGTAGTCGAGGTCGCGGCGCAGCTGGGCCTGCAGGGCCGCGGCTTCCTTGAGCTCGCGGCGCACCTGGGCCATGCGCGTGTCGAGCGTGGCGAGCTGCGCGCCCAGCGTCTCGCGCAGCGACTTGAGCGAGGCATTCGACAGCCGTGGCCGGCCGCCCTCGGCCGGCGCCTCCATCGGCTGGCGCAGCATCTCGGTGATGGTGGTGAGCGAGAAGCCCAGCGAGCGCATGCGCAGCACGCGCGCGAGCCGTTCGAGGTCGGCCGGCTCGTAGAGCCGGTAGCGGCCCTCGCTGCGCACCGGCACCACGATGCCCAGTTCCTCGTAGTACTTGAGCGTGCGCGGCGTCACGCCGAGCTGCGCCGCGGCATCGCGAACGGTGAGGGACTTGGGCGGGGGGGCCAGGGAGCTCATGGGGCGATTCTACTCCAACGTGTACGTTCACGTACATGTTTGGGCTGGCACGGCCATGTCCCCCAGGGTGCAGGCTGTCGCCGAATGGCTTTAAGCTCGGGCCCATGAGCAGCATCAACCCCCGCACCTACGAATCCACTCCCGCGCAGACGGTGGCCTTCCTGGGCCTCGGCGTCATGGGCGGGCCGATGGCCGGCCACCTGGCCAAGGCCGGCCACAGCGTCACGGTCTACAACCGCACCGAAGCCAAGGCCCGGGCCTGGGTCGACGAATTCGGCGCCCCCGGCCGCCATGCGGCCACGCCGCGCGAGGCGGTGGCCGGCGCCACCCTCGTGTTCTGCTGCGTCGGCAACGACGACGACCTGCGCTCGGTGGTGCTCGGCGACGACGGCGCCTTCGCCGGCATGGCGAAGGGCGCGGTCTTCGTCGACCACACGACCGCCTCGGCCGACGTGGCGCGCGAACTCTCCAAGGCCGCGCTCGAACGCGGCCTGCAGTTCATCGACGCGCCGGTGTCGGGCGGCCAGGCCGGCGCCCAGAACGGCGCACTCACCGTGATGTGCGGCGGCGACGCGGCCGCCTTCGACCGCATCAAGCCGGTGGCCGCGGCCTTCGCGCGCGCGGTCACGCTGCTCGGCGAGAGCGGCGCGGGCCAGCTCGCGAAGATGGTCAACCAGATCGCGATCGCGGGCCTGGTACAGGGCCTGTCGGAGGCCATCGCCTTCGGCCAGCGCGCGGGGCTCGACATGCAGGCGGTGCTCGAGGTCATCGGCAAGGGCGCCGCCCAGAGCTGGCAGATGGACAACCGCGGCAAGACCATGATCCAGGGCAAGTTCGACTTCGGCTTCGCGGTCGACTGGATGCGCAAGGACCTGGGCCTGGTGCTCGACGAGGCCAAGCGCAACGGCGCGCGCGTGCCCGTGACCGCGCTGGTCGACCAGTTCTATGCCGACGTGCAGCAGTCGGGCGGCCAGCGCTGGGACACCTCGAGCCTGATCACGCGGCTGAAGTAACCAGCCCTCCGCTCCCCCGGAAACGAACAAGGCCCCGTCGAGGGGCCTTGTTCGTTGGTGGGCGAAAGGACTTCAGCGGATCGGGCTGGTCGTCACGCCACCGGCCGGCGCGGGCGCCGGTGCCGACGAAGACGGCAGCGGCTCCATCGGCGGCAGCGGCACGCGCGAGGAGGTGCCGGGCTGCGGCTGCGAGGCCGGCACCACGGGCGCGGGCGCGGAAACACCGCTGCCGCCGCGCTGCGCGCCGGTCAGGTCGGCCTCGCTCACGATCTCGACCACGCGCACCACCTTCTGCACGCCGGTCACGCTGCGCACCACCTCGGTCGCACGGTCGGTCTCGCGGCGCGTGGCGATGCCCATCAGGTAGACCGTGCCGCGCTCGGTCACGACCTTGAAGGAGTTGGCGAAGATGTCCTTGGCGTCGAGCAGCGAGGCCTTGACCTTGCCGGTGACGTAGAGGTCGTTGGAGCGGTCCTGGAAGGTGCTGGGCGTGCCCAGCGTGAGTTCGTTGACCACCGAGCGCACGTTCTCGGCGCCGCGCACCACGTCCTCGACGCGGCGGCGGTCGGCCTCGTTGCCCACCGCGCCGGTCAAGAGCACCTGGCGGTTGTAGCTGGTCACGCTGACGTACATCTGGTCGTTGGCGATGTCGCGCACGCGGGCCGCGGCGCGCAGCTCGATGCCCTGGTCGTCGAGCTGGGCGCCCGAGCTGCGGCGGTCGGTCGCCACCATGCCCACGCCCACCGCCGCCGCGCCGCCGACCACCAGCGGCACGCAGGCCGAGAGGCCCGCGACCAATGCCGCGCCCGAGGCGAGTGCGAGAACGAGGCGGTGCATGGCGCGAGGCGTCGAGGCGGTCTTCTGCATGTGTGATTTCCCTGGAATGGAGGTGCGAGATGGGCGCTGCCGCGAGGCCCTGGCCCGGGTTCGCGGCGAGTTTAGCCCAGCGGATTTGCCGCTCCGTTACGGCTTGTTGGTAGAAATGAAGACGGCCGCGGAGTTCCCGAGGGAACGCCGCGGCCCGCGCCGGATGCGGCTGCCGCCGCTTCTTCAGTTCGTCTTCAGCTCAGGGCTTCGCGAGCGACAGCAGGAACACCTGCTGCGTCGGATCGCGCTGCAGCCGCTGCGCGTTGCGCGTGCTGGCGAACGCCACCTGGCCGCCCGCGGTCACGGGCCAGGTGTTGTTGCCGCGGGCCATCAGCAGGGTGCCGGGCTCCCAGCCACTGTCGGGGCGGAACACCGCGGTCATCACGCGCCAGCGCCAGTCGGCCGAGCGCGAGTCGTACCAGACCGCGCGCACCGCGCCGTCGGCATCGACGCCCAGGCGCGGCCGCTCGCTCATGGTCTTGTCGTCGGCACCGACCACCACCGGCGCCGCGAAGGACTTGCCGCCGTCGCCCGAGACCGCGGCGCGCACCGAGAGGTTGCGCCCGCTCGCGGCGAGCTCCTTGCTCTCCCAGACCGCGACCAGCTCGCCCTTGGCGCCGAACGCGATCTGCGGATGGCGGTCGGCGCGGTCCGAGGTGCCGATCTCGGCCGGCTTCGCGGCCCAGGCGCCACCGGCTTCGCGCACCAGCACCTGCACCTGCCAGTCGTCGGGCGTGGTGCCCTCGCCATAGCTCGCGGCGCCGGTCCACAGCGGATCCTTGTCGCCGCGGTCGTCCTGCCAGGCCACGGCGACGCGGCCGTCGGCCGCCACCGCCACCGAGGGCAGCACCGAGGCCGGATAGCGCGGCGTGCGCGTGTCGCTGGCGATGCCCGGATCGGTCACCTTGCCGGCGGCCGACAGGTTGCGCGGCTGGACGTCGGTGCCGATCTCCTGGGCCATGATGTCGAAGGCCTGATGGGCCGCGATCTCCTGCCATGCGAGCACGGGCTTGCCGCCGGCCGACAGCGCGATCGCCGGATGCTCGGCGCGTCCCTCGACCGCGCGCACGGTCACGGCGGCGTCCCAGTTGGCGCCGCCGTCGGCCGAATGCCGCAGCTTGATCTCGGGCCGGTGCGGCACCTGCACCGCGTCTTCCTCCCAGGTCACCCAGACCTCATTGCCGCGCGCGGCCACACGCGGAAAGCGCGCCTGGCCCTGGCCGCTGAGCGTGCGGCCCGCGTCGCGCCACACGCCCTTGGCGTCGCGCTGGCGATAGACCACGGTGCTGCTCGAGGCGCCATGCAGCTCGGCCACGAAGTGCAGCGCGCCGTCGGCGACCGCGATGTCGGGGAAGCCCGCGAAGCCGCCGCGCGCACCCGCCACGCGCAGCGCGCCGTCCTCGGTGCCGGCATCGGCGGGAATCGGCGTCGCGGGCTTGGCCTCGACCGGCGCGGGCGAGACGAAGATCGGCGACACGGTGGCCTTGACCTCGTCGACCGACACCGGCGCCCAGGGCTGCGGCGTGCTCATGCCGCGCACCTCGGCGCGGTACCAGTCGGGCTTGTCGCCGGCCGCGATGTCGACGATGAAGCTCTCGGCATCGGTCTTGGGCTTGAAGCTCTTGAGCGGGCCGGCGCTCTTGCCGGGCGCGCGGTAGACGAACACGTCCAGGCCCGCGGCGCGGCGCACGTCGATGCGCAGGTGGCCGGCGGTGCCGGCCGGCACGAACACCTCGTCGCCGCCGATCGCGGTGTAGCCGCCGCCGCGCAGGTCGGTGGCGATCGAGACGAAGGGGCCGTTCGGGTCGTACGAGAGGCTGGTGTGGCCGCGCTGCAGCGCCTGCACGATGGCGCGCTCGTTGTAAGCCCTGGACAGCAGCTGCGTGGCCGGCATGCCGGGGTTCGAGATCGGATAGACCGTGCCCTCGCCGTCCCACAGCTCGCGCATGTGGCTGTCGCTCGCGCCCGCGATGCCGAAGCGGAAGCCCGCGTTCCACAGCTTCTCGGCATAGGCGTCGGCCAGCACGGTCTCGGGGCTCGGCGTGCCGTTCCAGGTCTCGACCAGGTCCACGCCCTGCACGTTGGCATAGGCATTGAACGAGCCGTCGGCATTGGTCTCGCCGTCGTTGGGATGCGCCACGGTCCAGTTCGCGCCCTGGCTGTGCGCGTCCCAGATCGACTGCTGCAGGTGCGTGAAGGGCTGGCGGTCGGCGCGCGCGGCGCCCTGCACGATCGAGTCGACGCCGCCCTGCACCGTGGCGTGCGGGCTGCCGTTGGCTTCCTCGCCGCGCACCAGCAGCAGCGAGGGCGACTCCCAGTTCCAGTCGTAGTGCTGGTCGTAGGTGCGGTGGTCGGTCAGCGGCATGAACTCCAGGCCCATGCGCGTGCCCTGTCCGATCTGGTCGGCGATGCCGGTGTTGCCCGGGCCCTTGTCGTCGTTGAGCTGGCGCGCCGCGCTGCCGTCGGACGAGTGGTCGTCGTGCACGTGCGTGTCGCCCTTGAGCCAGGTGCCGGCGGGGATCGACGGCGCGGCCTGCGTGAACTTCGCGGCGATGCGCTGCGCGGCCTTCACGGTCACGACGCAGCGCGTGTCGCCGCTCTCGCACGAGGTGCCCTGCCAACCCGCGAACACGAAGCCGTGCGCGGGCGTGGCGTTGAGCGTGACGGTGCTGCCTTCGGCGTAGTCGGCGCTGGCGCCGGTGCAGCTGCCGGGGCCGCAGGCCAGCCTGGCGTCGAGCGATTCGACGTCGCCGCTGCCCTCGACCGCGAGCGACAGCGCGAAGCTCGCGGGCTGCGCGCCGCCGTCCTGGCCGTTGTCGCCTTGCGCGGGGCCGCCGCCCGAGGGTGGCGCGAAGCCGAAGAAGCCGCCGCCGCCACCGCTGCCGCCGCCGCAGGCACTCAGTGCCAGCACGCAGACGGCGCTCAGGGTGGCCAGTGCGGCGCGTGGCGTGCGGCGCGTGGAAGGGGTCGATAACAGCCTGCCGCGGACCGCGGGCAGGGAGGGAAAGTTCGGGAGTTTCATGGGGGGCGGCGCGCCGGAGAGTTGAGGAGCGAGCGCGCTCGGCCGCGATGCTAGGAAGCCGCCATGTCAATCACGTGAACTTTGTTCAACACATTTATGAAATCGTTCTGAGAAAAACTCAGACCCCGGCGCAGCGAAACGCATGCCCCCCCCGCGCGCCGGGGAGCGTCATGCGTGAAGGGTTCAGCTCGACGGCGACAGCACGTCGCTGTCCGGATCGCCGAGCAGCTGCGCGTCCACGCCGTCGCACAGGCAATGCAGCGCGAGCAGGTGGATCTCGTGGATGCGCGCGCCGCGCTCGTGCGGCACGCTGATCTGCACGTCGGTCTCGCGCAGCGCGCGGCCGATCACGCCGCCCGTGCCCGGTGCGGCCGAAGCGCCCGCGTTGGCATTGCCGAGC
>NZ_JBZAYE010000177.1:0-12460 GCF_058244205.1 Variovorax sp. 20P10.2.4 | reverse complement strand
CGCCAGCACGTCGGCATGCACGTGGGCCTCGACCAGGCGCAGCGCCTGGCCGCATCCCAGTGCGCCACCGGCAACGAGCTCGAGGCCCAGCGTGCGCAGCACGGGCAGTGCGACGTCGAGCGCGGAGTCGTCGTCGCAGCCATGAACGATGGCGGCGGCAGCGCTGTCTTGCGCGTCGCCGCACAGGGGCGCGTCGATCAGCACGATGCCGCGCTGTGCGAGTCGTGCGCCGAGACTGCGGGTGAGCGTTGGATCGGCAGCGCCGAGGTCGACCACGATCGCGCCCGGGTGCAGGCCCTGCGAGACGGACGCGATCCGTTCTCGTACCGCGAAGCCCGGCGGCGCGAAGAGCAACAGGCCGGACGCCGACAGCCCGGCCAGATCGTTCGCCGCGCGGCACTGGAACTCCTGCGCGAAGGCGCGGGCCCGCGCGGCGTCGTCGTCGTGCACCACCAGCACATGGCCGGCGCGGGCAAGGCTGGACGCCAGCGCCCATCCCACGCCGTCGAGACCGTCGAAACCGACCGCCGCGCCCGTGGCGCTGGCCGGCGTGCCGGAGCCGATCACGCCCGCGTCCATCAGGCGACCAGCAGCGGAATCAGGCTGCGTACGTCGGCGACTTCGGGCAAGGCGCGCAGCGCCTGCAGGTAGGGTTCGATGCGCTCCGCCGCAATGGGTCGCGGGGCATAGGCCAGGCAGTCGTCGAAGCGCGCGCGGTGCTGCGTCTCGTCGAGGTCGGCGCCCGGAAAGCCCGGCGCGATGTCGAGCGAGCGCCGCAGGCTGCGGCCATCGACGGCGTGCACAGTGAGGTCGACCGCGGTATGGCCGCGCGCATCGAGCGCGGCATCGGGCACGACCGTGATGCGGTCGATCAGCGTGCGCAGCGCGGGATCGAGCACCTGCTCCGGCGCGAAGTGCGCGAGCTTCGACGCGCGGCGCGCGAAGGCATTGGCGACGCAGTAGGCGGCGCTGAACTGGCCGTCGACGCGCGGGTTGGTGCCCGGATCGAAGGGCTTGCCGACCAGCCGGAAGGCGTAGGGCGGCAAGCGCACTTCGGCCGCGCGCAAGTCCTCGGCCGAGACGCCGTCCTCGAGGAGCGACAGCGCCAGCTCGGTCACGCCCTGCGTGACGCCGCAGCTCGGGTATTTCTTGAAGACCATGCGGTGCAGGCGCCAGGTCGTGCCCAGTCCTTCGCCGACGGCGTCGAGGTCCAGCGTGCCGCGGCCATAGAGGTGGCCGTAGCCGTAGTGGCCCGAGAGGAAATTGACCGGCCCCGTGACACCGCGGCGCGCCAGCTCGGCACACTGCACGCCGGCCTGCGCGACCCAGCCCTGCACCACGCGCACGCCCAGCGAGCCATCGACATGACTCTGGAAGCTGCCGCCGCAGCGGTTGAATGCCAGCGCCAGTGCGTGCAGGGTCTGCTCGCTCGTGAGGCCGAGGATGCGCGAGGCGGCCGCGGCGGCCGAGAACACGACCGCGATGCCGGTGGGATCGAAGCCGTCGTACTGGGCTTCGCTGAGGTTGAGCCGCGAACTCAGCTCGGCACCGGCCGCCAGCGCGGCCAGGAACTCCGAGCCGCTGCAGCCACCGGCCAGCTCCGCAGCCGCGAAGGCCGCCGGCAGCAGGGCCGAGCCGATGTGCGGGCCGGGCGCCATCGCGTCGCAGTAGTCGAGCGCACGGCACATCGTGGCGTTGAACTGGGCCGCGGCATTCGCGGGCAGGCGATCGCCGTAGACCAGCGCGGTCGCCTGCGGCGTACCGCCGGACTCGGCCAGCACCGCGCGCAGGGCCTCGATGCCGTCCTCGGCCGCGCCCGCGATACCGGTGCCGGTCACCGCCATGACCATCCAGCGCAGGATGCGGCGCGCGTCCTCGGGCACCTCGTCGGCGCGCAAGGTGACAACGAACTCGGCGAGTCGGCGTTCCAGCTTCATCGCTCCACCTCAGGCCTGGCGCGGCGTGGCACCGGGCTCGATCGCCGTGCCGGACTGCTGCTCGACCCAGCGGCCCAGCTCGCTCACGCTGGCACCCGGCCCCGCGAAGCGCGAAGCCGCCATCCACAGCTGCTGACCCAGCGCCGAGATCGGTGCCGAGGTCTCGGTCTCGCGCGCCAGCGCGTTGGCGATGCCGATGTCCTTGAGCATCAGCTCGAGCTTGAAGGGATCGTCGAAAGTGCGGCTCAGGATCCGCTGCTCGATGTGGGTCTTGCTGATCCACGACATGCCGGTGGAGACGTTGAGCACGCGCACCATCTCGGCCGGGTCGAGGCCGTAGCGCTTGCCCATCGTCAAGCCCTCGCAGGTGGCACTGAAGGTCATGGCCGTGATCAGGTTGTTGATGCACTTCATGGCATGGCCGCAGCCCACCTCGCCCAGATGAAACACCGAGGTCCCCATGCGGTCGAGCAAGGGCCGCACGCGCTCGAGGTCCTCGGTCGCGCCGCCGGCCATGAAGACCAGCGCGGCCTCCTGTGCCCCCCATTGCGCGCCCGACACCGGGGCGTCGACCATGGCGATGCCGGCCGCGGCCAGTTGCTTCGCGGTCTGCTGGGTCAGCCAGGGTTGCGAGGACGAGGTATCGAGCAACAGCGTGCCGGGCCGCCAGCCGGCCAGCAGGCCGTTCTCGCCGAGCGCCACCGCCTGCACGACTTCTCCGTTGGGCAACATCGTGATCACGATGTCGCTGCGGGCCGCAACCTCCTTGGGCGTCATCACCGCGACCGCCTCGCCGCCGAGCGTGCGTGCCAGTTCCCGCGCGGCTTCCAGGTTCGCATCGTTGAGCGTCAGCCGATGGCCGGCATGCGCCAGGTGCGTCGCCATCGGCGACCCCATCACGCCCAGGCCGATGAAGCCCACATTCAAACTCTCGCCAGCTGTTTCCATAAAGTCCTCGAGATCAGCTTCGCGGAGTCGGATGCTGGCGATGCGCCAGTCATGCCCGAGCTCCGTCGATGATGGATCGAGGTTATGAAAAGGAAGCCGAACGGGCTTGCACCTTGATGCGGCGCCTTGGCTGACCGTGCACAAGCGCCCGGGTATTTACCCTGAGGCCGGCGAGCGCCGGCCGAAGTGAACGCGCGTCAGTGGCCGGCGATCTGCTGGTTGCGCCAGCGGCTCGGGCTTTGGCCGAACTTCTCGCTGAACACGCGCGAGAAATGCGCCGCGTCCGAGAAGCCGAGTTCGAAGGCGACCTGCGTGATGGTCGTGCGCTCGGACTGCTCGACCAGCCGCTGCGCCGCCACGGCCAGGCGCCGGTTCATGATGTAGCTGCTGGGCGTCTGGCCCAGTGCGTTGAAGGCCGCGTAGAGGCTGCGGCGCGACATGCCGCATTCGCGTGCCACCAGTTCGGGGCTCAGTTCGGGTTCGGTGAGCCGGCTCTCGATGAAGGCCTGCACCTTCTGCAGCCGCTGCGAGATGGCCCCGTCCTGCTTCGGCGAACTGCCGTGGATCTGCGCCACCGCGGTGCCGATCAACGCACTGATCGAGTCCTGCATCACGATGGCGCCCTGTTGTTCGAGCTCGACGAAGCCGGACAACATGCCTGAAAGGGCCGAGCGTGCGATCTCGGCGGTTCCGCGTGTCGGCAGCACCTTCCCGGTGACGAACTCGATGCCCGGGTTCCAGCGTCCCATCTCGGAGACGGGCACCAGCAGCACCATGAAGCGCGATCCGTTCGAGGTTTCGACCGAGTAGGGGCGAGAGGTGTCGTAGATCGTCCATTGGCCGGGATCGATCGTCACCGAATGGCCGTTGTGTTCGATCAGGTTGCGGCCCTGGATCTGCCAGATCACCTTGAAGTAGCGGTCCTGGTCCTCCGACGCCAGGGCGCGCGTGCGCATGACGCGGTGCGCGCTGCTGTGGATGTCCGCCACCACGCAGCGGTGGAAGCGCGCGATGCAGGCCTGCCCCGAGAAGTGCTCGGAAGGCTGGAGATTCTGGGCCTGCAGCGTGAGGATCTTCGACGACATCGTCTCGCCCCAGCGGCTGAAGACGTTGGTGCTCAGCGGCTCGGGTTCGAAGGCGCGCTCGGTGGGCACGGTCCGCATCAAGGCAAGCGAATCCGGCACGGTCTGAGGCAGGGTCATTCGGGGCTCCAATTACCTCGTACCGCGTGGCTGCCGAGGTGTGTCTGTCGTCTCTTCGGCAAAAAGCTTAACAGGGCTGCCCTCGAGTCACTCAACCCATCGCCTTGTCGCGCCCACTTTCCTTGGCCTTGTAGAGCGAGCGATCCGCTGCTTCGATGAGTTGCAGCTTCCAATTGGCGGAGCTCATGCCATTCAATGTGGCCGCGCCGGCACTGGCGGTGACGCGCCCATGCGGGCTGGCGCTGTGCGGGATGTTCAGGGAGCGTATGCGATCGAGCAATGCGTTGGCCAGCTCGCATGCCCCTTTCAGTTCGGTATGGGGCAAGATGATCGCAAGCTCTTCGCCCCCATATCGAGCGACCAGATCGCCCGGGCGGTGAACGTTGTAGGCCAATGTGTCGGAGACGATCTTCAGGCATTGATCCCCGGCCACGTGGCCATAGGTGTCGTTGAAGCGTTTGAAATAGTCGAGATCGAAAAGCAGCAACGACAAGGGCGTGTTCTCGCGTTCTGCCCGTCGCGCTTCGAGCTCCAGCGCCTGCTCGAAAACCCGACGGTTGGCCAGGCCGGTGAGCGAATCCTGTGACGCCAGGACCTCCAGGCGGCGATTGGCCTGCAATAGTTCTTCCCGCGCTGCTACCAGTGAGGATTCCGCGCTGACGCGACCGTTGATGTTGACGATCAGCCGCAAGCCCGCTGTCGTCACGGCGGCCAGCAATGCGCCCACGACGCACAATGTCAGCAACGACTGGTGTCGCCAGGCAGAGAGCATCTCATCCCTGCCGAGGGCCACGGTCGTCACGATCGGATAGTGGTCGCCCTTTCGAAAGGCGTAGAGCCGATGGGTCCCGTCCAACTGGGAGCGAAAAGACGCAGTCCCCCTGTTGGCAATCTCGCTGTAGTAACGCCGAAAGTTAGGCGATCCGGACAGGTTGCGGCCCATGTCTTCGACCCGCGAAGGGTAACGCAGCAGCAATTGTCCATCGGTTGTGCTGAGACTGATGGCGCCGCTTTTTCCAATATCGATGGCGCCGAATGGTTGCAGGAAGTCGCCAATATCCAGCGTTGCAACAACGACGCCGGCGAAGTTTCCGTCGCTGTCCTGCAGGCGACGACTGACGGTGAGCTCCCATTCGCTGCCCGGGCGACTGCGAGCCGCCGAGCTGATGAAGATGTCATGGGTGGCGTTGTCTCGATGGTGAACGAAGTAGGCGTTCTTGCTGCTGTCGGTCGATCTCGGATCTTCTGAATGGGTCGGCATCAGGCGATGGCCTCGAGCGTCGACGATGAAGACACTGTCGAGTTGATCGAGCAGTCCTTCCCGGCGGCTGACGAGCGACTGCATGCGCTGCAGATTTTTAGGGGCGCGACCTTCGGCCTCCAGGTTCTCGACCACACTCAACAACATGGCGCTTTGAGAAAAGATGCCTTCGGCGTAAGTGCTCAATGCCTGTGCCAGATTGAGGCTGTTGGTATTGATCTCATTCAGGGTGCGCTGGCGCGTCGCCCAGATTTGCCAAATGGTGGCGCACGACACTGAAACTACGACGGTCAATAGCAGAAACTTGGCCAGGCGAAGATCGCGCTTCATTTTTTTTAATTGCTGAACTTCCTCAGAGGGCCGGTCATGCCTGAGCTGGAAGCGCTCATCGCCTGCTCAAGTCTCGCAGCTGAAGTGCAATGTGCTGAGAAATACAGCTGCGATCATGGCCGCTGCTCGCTCATCGGCGACGATGCTCTTCAAGCACATGGGAGGCTCGTCTTCATGGCGAAGATCGCGCAGTTCCAGCGAATAGCGTAGAACGAGGTCTCTGTCCGTTCTGAAAGATCGCCCCTTCTTCAGCAGCCAGGAGTCGACCTCCTCCCTGGTCGCGAGGCGGAATAGAGCACTCGCCGGATGAGAGGAGCGACGGAATTCGCTCAGTTGAAAGGGGAGGCTGAACCGACAAAGTACCGTGCCATGACCTGCAGAGGCCTGCGGCTCGCCATCGTCCCGACGCCCATCTGTCAATTCGGGTGGCGGGTCTTGCTCTCCAGGGCTGCTCATACGGTACGAAAGTCAGCTGGTTCTGCTTGTGCGAGCAAAGAAGCAATGTGTAGAAGAACGTACTATAGATAAGGACCCGCTCCGAAATCGGTTCTTCTCCTTTTTCGTATCGAGGATGTGTTGTGTGGCACAAAGGCGCATCAATAATGTGATCGGTATCACAGCTTGGGTGGCCCGATCTCTTCGCGCAGCGAAGATGGTGTTCCAGCTTTCGAAGCCATCTGCAGATGAACGGCATTCCGATCTTTACGCAACAAGCCTCGAACCTGCAGATCGCGCATGGCTCTGTTGACGACTTCGCGTGAAAGTGCCGTGTACGACGCGATGACTCCTTGTGAGATGCGCTTGTCATAGCCACCATTTCTACCAGGCGCCAAAAGCGTGAGTTCATGCATGGCACAGGCGATTCGAGCCTCCGATGTATTCGAAGAAATTTGCTGCAAATGCTTTCTGAGGTTTGCAACGCGCTCGCTGGTGAGTCTGAGAAGCTCCAACGCGACTTGGGGATACTCCCTGCAGATCGTCCAGATGTCGTCCGCCGGGACGAAGTAGACGGAAGTCGGCAGAGCGGCCACGAGAACGTATGTCGGTTCGGTTGCTTCGAGATGGAGGTACAGATCACCTTCGCGAACGAAGTCTGTCGTGACGTCTTCGTCTACGACCACCCGAAGCAGGCCTGAGGCAACCAGACATACTTTCTTGATTCGCTCATCTGTCGCACATACCTTCTCATTGCGCCGATAGGTCTTCAACTCACTGCGGCTTACGAGGTACTCGCGCTCGGTGGTGGGAAGGTGTTTGAACAGGCTGTGTAGATACATGGGTGCAAGCGGGATCGAGCTGAGTCACAGGTTCATCGGCCCGACTTGGGCTTCAGGGCTGGATGACAGATACGGAGGAATGGCGCGGCCGTAGGAATTGCGCGCGAATTGCCGATCCTTTTTTTATCTTTCTTCGAAGGACGCTTGCGCGATGCCGGGTCGTCGAGCATTGGCGCGATGGCTCGCGAACCGGGCCCGGTCGGCGTCGTGTAGCGCGCTGCCCGAATGGCAAGCGCGTTGTGCATTTCGGGCGAATGTGCCGAGGTGAAGGCCGTCAGGAAGAGATCGACGACGCCCTTGATGTCGGGTGCGAAGAAGTCCAACCAGTGACGATCGTGCCGACCTTGGGCGCCGCATCGGGCCCCGGCGGAAGCGAAGCCGACTGGGCCAAGGCCGTGCCGCCTGCGAGCAAGAAGGCGGCGGCGATGAAGAGGGTGCGGACTGCCATGGGATGCTCTTTGCGGGGTGGATGTTCCAGGGACATCTCACGCAACGTGCCAACGCCGAGATCTTTTGAGATCAATGACTTACGGGAACTTCCGCGCCGGCATGCGGATGATTCGGGGACAGCGTGCGTCCGCTTTCCGGACACCTCCATTGCGCGACGCGGGAAGTGCACGGTCAGCGGGCTGATGTTGGCCAGCTGCTGATTGCACGGGATGTGCAACCTTTGAAGCTTCGAGCTTCTGTCTTGAATCGCCGGTACTTCGCCCAAGTCATTGCAACACAGGTATCGATAGCCTGAGTGCCACCTGACGGTTCGCGACTGAAAAGAAAAGAACCGCGTTGAAGAGAAATTCTCTTCAACGCTGTCAGCGCCAATTTCTCGGTGCCCGTTAGGTTCTTCCCGTGCCGCGATGCACGCTAATCGAGAAGAACAATGAGCAATACATCTTCATTCTCCATTGTCAAAATTTCGGCAATGACCTTGGCCCTCCTGGCCGCGGGCTGTGTCGTGCAGCCACCGCTCGTGTCTCATGCCACGGTCCAGCCCGTGCCTGTCGCATCCGTTGCTCCGCGTGTCGTCAGCGTGTATGTCGATCCGCCGCTGTATCAGCCGCCGCCGATCGCCGTGGCATGGGCGCCGCCGCCCATGTTGGTGGAGAGACCGCCGGCACCTCCCTTCGCGGGGGCGGTCTGGACTGGCGGCTATTGGACATGGCAGGGCAACTGGGTATGGGCCGCGGGACGTTGGGCCACGCCGCCCGAACCAGGCTATAGCTGGGTGCAGCCGTACTACGAGCATCGCGATGGCATGGTGGTCTTCATCACCGGCCATTGGTCGGCACCGGGCGTCGCGTTCATTCCGCCGCCGCCAGGTCTTGGCTTGGTGGTTTCAGTTGCGGCAGCAGGCGTGGTGGCCGGGCTCGCACCCATCGGGCCGCAAGGCGTATTCGTTCCCGCACCGCCCGGCTCGCGCCTCGGCTTGATCGTGCCGGCACCCGTGGGAACTCCACCCGCGGTGGTCGTCAGCGCGCCGCCCGTGACCAACGTCGGCATGCGCGTGCAGAACACGACCATCTACAACGTGACGAACACCACGACGAACGTCACGAATGTCACGAACATCAACAACACGCGCACGGTCACGGTGGTGGCACCCGCCAGCGCCACGGCCAGCGGCCGCTCCTTTGAAGCTGCCGTTCCGGCAAGTGCCCATCTGGCCGCCGCGCTGCCTTCCGTGGTGCATGCGATGGCCCCGGTCCCGGACAGCGCGAAGCCGGTCGCGGCGCTTGTGCCTGGGCATCCGCCCGTCACCTCCCGGGCTGTCGAGCCTGCGCGGCAGACGGTCGCAGTGCCGCCGCAGATCCAGGTGGCACCCGCTGAAGGGCATCCCCGGGTCGCGCCACCCCCTGTTGCGGCCAAGGTGGTCGAGCCCGCCGTGCCGGCCGCAGCCTCCGCTCGGCTGACGCCTGAAGCGCCGCGAAGGGCGGAACCTGTGGCAAGCGCACAGCAGCGCCCGCCATCCGTTGCCCCCGCATCGATGGAGAGAGAACGCCAGGTCGATGCACCACGCCGATCGGAAGCGCAACAGGCCTTGCGCATGCATGAGCCGATGCCGAAAGAGCACCCGGCACCTCCTGTGCACGTCCAGGCAGGGCACCCACCGGCTTCGCCTCAGCATGTCGAACAGCCGAAGAAGGAAGAGCACCGGGAGTAGGGCAGCGCTGCCGCGCTCGGCCGCACGGCCAGGCAAGTCGATGCCCGACAGGACGACTGTCGGGCCGTGGCGCAAGCTCAAAGCACTTCGCCGTTCACGCTGTGCGCTTCGATCACCCATCCGCTGACCGTGACGAGCGGATGCGCCGCGCCTTCCGCCTGGACCTGATCTCCGGGCTTCAGTTGCAGGCGCTCCATGCCTTGCGGACGGAGGTGAACGAAGTCGCCGCTGTCCAGAACGACGCCATTGGCGGCGCCATGCTTCGCGAAGTTCAGGCGCACGACCTTTCCATGCACCTGCGTTTCTCGTGCAGCCGAGTGGGTCGCGCGACCGTCGATGGCGGCCAGTCGCTCGAAGTGGTAGACCACGTGTTCGCCATCGCCCTTCGGTGAAGGTCTGGCTTCGCGGCCTTCGACGACCAGTGCCTGGTCGCGACGAAGGCTCAGCAACTGGGCGACGCTGGCGGCGTCGTCGGGATCGATCGCGAACTGCGTGACGATGCCTTCGGTTTCGATCAACAGCCCTTCGATGCCGCCTTTGGGGCTGTAGATCAGGTGCTGGAAGCGGCCCTCGACGGACCAGATGTCGTCGTGCTCGGCGGGCTGATGGTGATGTGGCATGGGGAGGTCCTCGGAAGCTTGTGGGGGGTGGATGTCCCCAGGACATCTCACGCAACGTGCCAGCACCGCGATCCTTTGAAATCAACGACTTGCGATCGCCGCCGCGGCGGCATCCGGATGATCCGGGGACAACGGGCGTCCGCTTTCCGGACACTGCGTCACGGCAGCGATGTCATGCAGTTTGAACGACGGTGCCATGGAGGCCACGCGCCCGCGCCGATCCAATCGATTGCGTTGACATGCCATCGGGCGCATGTCCAAACACAAGAGGCACACCATGGATTTCGAACTCAACCCCGCGCAACGCGATCTTCAGCAGCGCGCGCGCAGCTTCATCGGGACGGAAGTCCTGCCGCACTACCGTGAATGGCCGGTCGCCAACTGCGACTACAGCCCCGAGCTCAACGCCCACCTGAAGGGCAAGCTGGCCGAGTACGGCCTGGCCAAGCTGATCGTGCCCAAGGAATTCGGCGGCCAGGGCCTGGGGCCGATGGAGGACGTGATCGTGCTCGCCGAGTTCTCGAAGTCGCCGCGCCGCATGCCCGGCGGGCCGTTCGCGCCCTGGCCGGTGCTCTACCAGGCGCCCGAGAAGATCCGCGAGAAGTACCTCTATCCGGTGCTCGAGGGCAAGACCGGCTGGTCGATGTGCTTCACCGAACCCGAGGCCGGCTCGGACCTCGCGGGGATCCGCACGACGGCGGTGCGAAAGAGTGACCACTGGGTGCTCAACGGCACGAAGATGTGGCGCACCGGCCATCACTTTGCGTCGTACACGGCGGTCGCGGCGGTCACCGACCCGAGCAAGGGGCCGAAGGGCATCAGCGTGTTCCTGGTCGACAACGACACGCCGGGCTTCACGAAGTCGCGCGACATCCCGGTGATCGCGCGGCAATGGGGCACGGAGCAGGAGGTGCGGCTCGAGAACGTGATCGTGCCGGCCGAGAACCTGCTGGGCGCGGAGGGCGAGGGCTTCTCCATCGCCCAGCACCAGTTCAACCGCTTCCGCCTGCGCCTGGGCGGCACCGCGCTCGGGATGGCCGAGCGCAGCCAGGAACTGGCGGTCGAATACGCGCGCGAGCGCAAGGTGTTCGGCAAGGCGCTCGGCGACAACCAGGCGATCCAGTGGATGCTGACCGACAACCAGTACGACATCGAATCGATCCGCCTCAACACCTACTACGCGGCCTGGATGGTGGCGCGCGGCGGCTACTCGGCCTCGCGGATGCAGGCGGCCATGGTGAAAGCCTATTGCGTGGATGCGGGGCTGCGCGTGATCGACCGCTCGATGCAGGTGCTGGGCGGCCGCGGCCTCGCGATCGAGGACTATCCCTTCTTCGACTTCCACAACCTGCTGCGCATGTGCAAGCAGATGGAAGGCTCGACCGAGATCATGAAGATCGTGATGGCGCGCGAGATCCTGTCGGGCGAACTGAACTGAAGAAGAAAGCGGCGGCCCCGGCGGCCGCCGCCTTCACGCGACCACGACGATCTTGCCGAGCGCGCCGCGCGCATCGAGCCGCGCGATGGCCGCGGGCGCGTCGGCCAGCGCGAAGGTCTCGGTCACTTCCGGTTGCAGCAGGCCCTCGCGCCACATCGCGAGCAGCGAGTGCACGTTGCGGTCGTTGAGCTTCGGGTCTTCCTGCACGAAGCTGCGCCAGTCCACGCCGACGATGTGGCGGCTCTTGAGCAGCGCCAGGTTGAGCGGCACGCTCGGGATGCCGGCGGTGAAGCCCACCACCAGGTGGCGGCCGCCGCGGCGCAGGCTGCGCAAGGCGGGTTCGGTGTAGCCGCCGCCGACCGGATCGAACACCACGTCGCAGCCGTCGCCGCCCACCGCCTCCTTGATGCGGCGCGCGAGCGCCTGCTGCGCCTCCCTGCCTTCGACCTGTTGTTCGTAGACGAGGCCGCCCGCCGCACCGCGCGCCATCGCGAAGGCCAGCTTGGAGGGCGAGGACACGGCAGCCACCACGCGGGCCCCCAGTGCATGCGCGACCTCGACCGCGGCCGACCCCACGCCGCCCGCGGCGCCCAGCACCAGCACCGTCTGCTTCGCTTGCAACTGGGCGGCGTCGCACAGCGCGTGGTAGGCGGTGGCATAGGCGAACATGAAGGCGGCCGCCTGCGTGCGCGGCGTGTCGGCCGGCACGCGCACGCAGCGCTGCTCGGCCACGGCGATGCGATCGGCCATGGCGCCCCAGCCGCAGCGGCCGATGACGAGGTCACCCTCGCGCAGGCCCGACACGCCCCGGCCCGCCTGCTCCACGACGCCGCAGAACTCGCTGCCGGGAACGAAGGGCCGCTCGGGCCTGACCTGGTAGAGGTCGCGGATCAGCAGGCCGTCGGGATAGTTGACGCCCACCGCGGCGATCTTCACGAGCACCTCGCCGTCGGCGGGCACCGGATCCGGCAGCTCCTGCCACACCAGCGTCTCCGGTCCCCCGGGGCGATGACTCACCCATGCTTTCATGTTCGGCTCCTTTGGTTGGCGCCATGATGAAAGGCCCGTCCGGCCCACGCCATGACCGCCGCGCGCAACCCGCATGGCGCGGCGCGCAGGGGTCATGGGGAACGAGCGCGGCGGTCATCGCGGCGGCGCAAGCCCGGCGGCACCATGCAGCGATGAACGACACGTCGAAGAACGCGCCCCCATCGCCCGCCGGCCCGCTGCGCGGCCTGCGGGTCGTCGAGTTCGCGGGCCTGGGGCCGGTCTCCTTCACCGCGATG